>JAIORE010000377.1 GCA_021108315.1 Candidatus Cloacimonadota bacterium | reverse complement strand
CCTGCAATATAGGAAGTTATATCTTTCCGTAAAAAGACACAATATCTCACTATATGCCTATAATGCTATCAGTTACAAAATATGTACATATATTTATTTAAAGAAATTTTGCGAAGGGTAGGTTAGAATGAAAATACCTGAATTCAATACAGGAAAAATATCAAGACTACTTAAACGATTAAAAGTTTTTGGGCTAATTAAAAGAGCAGGAAAAACATATAAATATTATCTTACAAAACTTGGTAAAGAGCTGATTATTACAGCAGAAAAATTGAAAGAAACCGTTTTGATTCCAGTATTGAATTATTAAACTTTTGCCAAAAAATACAAGAATATTAGAAATAAGATACTAAAACCATACAATTGATACAACATTTTTCTATTATTCCGTGTAACAACAAAATCTGTATTACCAAATTACACTAACATCTAAATTTTCTATCCAATTTACATAATCCGTTTAAATTTCTTCTCAAAATCAGAAAGTGGCATTTTGATTATTAAAGGTCTGCCATGTGGACAAAAATAGGGAACATCACAAGCAAAGAGGTCGTTAATGAGATTCAACATCTCTTTTTTAGACAATTTTTCACCCGCTTTGATGGCAGCTTTACAAGAAACAGATTTGGCAATACTATCTCGAAAATCCTCTTTCACAGCAAATTCATCCTGTAGAGTTTTCAAAATTTCTATGAAAACATCTCCACCTTCCCAATCCCTTAATTCTGCTGGAATTTCATCAATAACTACCGAATTCCCACTAAAAGTTTTTATGGAGAAACCGACTTTTTGAAAATCCAGCATATTTTCACTTATCAAATCAGGGATAAGATGCGATAAATAGGGTGGAATATCAATAACAATAGGGAAAAGCAGTTTTTGAGTTTCCGACGGAGCACCATGTATTCGATGAATCAGTTTTTCATAAATTATTCTTTCGTGAGCTGCGTGTTGGTCAATTATAATCAAACCCTCTTCAACTTGTATGAAAATATAGCTCTGGTGCAATTGCCAAGGATTTACAATATCTTCTTCCGGTCTTAGGTAAATGTTCATACCGGCTTTATAAATTTGATTTTGCGGCTGCTCTGGAATATGTTTTTTAGGAAAAATTTCCAATTGAACATCATCAATTTTTTTCTGAATATCTTTAACTCTTTTTTTATCGGTTCTGCTGGTAAATATTTTCTCTTCAATTTTGGTTACCGGAGCAAAACTCAGATTATTGCTGAGAACGTTTTTAATTTTGGCATACTTATTATCCTCATAATTGAGAAGTGATTGATAAATAGAATTTTTCACAAATTGATGAATTCTGCTGGAATCTACAAAACGAATTTCCAATTTTGCCGGATGAACATTGAAATCAACAAGCTGAGGATCTACTTCTAAAAAAATGATAAACGGTGGTAGTTTTCCTTGCTGAAAAATCCTCAATTTCTTAATAAAAGGTTCATAAGCCGATTTTATACTGTGATACACGATCTTATTTTTTACATAACGACCATTTACAAAAATGTAATGAAAATCAAAAAGACTTCCTTGCTCTTCTTCTAAACCGGCAATAAAACCACTGATGCTAAGGTCATTTTGCGTAATTTTCAAGTCGATTAATTCTTTTTTGAGAAAATCACTGCCAAAAATTGCCGAAAGACGATCTTCTTTTGATTCCACAGCAGGATAATTTATTCTTTCATTTCCATTTGAAATCAGCTTAAAATGTATCTCCGGATGCAAAATTGATTGGTAGTGCATATAGTTCAAAATATGTTTATACTCCGTATTATCTGTTTTCAGGAATTTTTTACGAGCAGGTACATTACTGAATAAATTTCTCACCACAATGTTCGTACCAATATTTGCCGAAGCTTTTTCGTAATTTGAAAGTTGTCCGGTTCTAAATTCAACTTTGGTTGCAACATCACTATCATCAGTTCTGGTTATCAATGTGAGATAACTCACAGATGCAATACTTGGCAAAGCTTCACCCCGAAAACCTAAAGTAGAGATTTGGAAAATATCAGAAACCGTTCTGATTTTGCTGGTGGCGTGACGTTCAAAACATTGCAAAGCGTCATCTTCACTCATTCCACAGCCGTTATCAATAACTTGAATTAGTTTTTTCCCACATTTTTCCAGATTAACCGTAATTTTGGTAGAAGCGGCATCAATTGAATTTTCGACAAGTTCCTTCACCACAGAAACTGGACGTTCTATTACTTCTCCGGCAGCAATCCGATTGGAAACTTCTTCCGAGAGAACCTTTATTTTGTTCATTATTAAATTCTTTCCTTAATATATAATTTTTAATTTACTTTTTGATTTAAATAAAGTAATCGAATTTATGTAGTTTCATAATTAAGTTTAAAAATTTAATTTTTGTGTCAAATTATCCAAAAAAGAAGTTAAGAAACAGAAAATTCTTGTTAGGAATACCTATTCAAACTTTTTGAATTGACTTTCTTTATTTAATTGTATCGAAATTTCAATGTTTATTATTTTAACGCAGATAAATACAGATTTTTTATGATAAAAAATATTATTT
Organism: Candidatus Cloacimonadota bacterium; assembly: GCA_021108315.1. Classification (GTDB taxonomy): domain Bacteria; phylum Cloacimonadota; class Cloacimonadia; order Cloacimonadales; family TCS61; genus JAIORE01. The sequence goes on along the minus strand of JAIORE010000377.1, from coordinate 36,553 downwards.
TTAACATTTTTCTCATATTTATCAGCACCTTTCAGCGTTGATTTTTTAATCAATTCATAGAGTTATGTTCTATATGCTAAATAGAGTAAATTTTATTATCTGATTATAATGTATTCAAAAGATTTATCTCACAAAACATTACTTCTCGTCTTTTTTCAGTTATTCAATTATTCACTATTAATGTATTTGACGTTTTTTGTAACTGAGACAAATTTGCTTTCAAAAGGAAGACAAAATATGGGAAAAAATACACAAATTCAAAAATTTGGTACTTTTTTGGGTGTTTATACTCCGAGCGTTTTAACGATTCTCGGTTTGATAATGTATTTGCGTTTCGGATGGGTTTTGGGCAATGTAGGTTTGGGTTATACCATCTTAATAGTTCTTCTTGCCAGTTCAATTACTTTGATAACGGCTTTGAGTGCTTCTGCAATAGCTACGAATATGCATGTAGGCGTCGGTGGAGAATATTTTATGGTTTCCAGAAGCCTTGGACCGGAGCTTGGTGGAACTATTGGAATACCGCTTTTTTTATGCAGAACCTTAAGTATTACCTTTTATAGTTTTGGCTTAGCAGAAGCTACAGCAATGTTTTGGCCCACTGGATTAGGAGTTATGCCAAATTACATGATTCAAGTAATTGCGGCAACTATAATAGTTATCATAACATTAGTTTCTGGGAAAAGTGCGGAATTAGCCTTAAAATTGCAAGTCCCTATTTTGGTCGCAGTTGGTTTATCAGTTTTAGCATTATTGATTGGTGTATTGGGTGCTGATTTCAAAGAACCGAGTTTTGCAGTGACTTTTCAAACTGCTCCAAAGGGTTTTTGGTATGTTTTTGCAGTTTTTTTCCCTGCTGTGACAGGTTTTTCCGCAGGAATTGGTATGAGTGGAGATTTGAAAGATCCTCGTAAATCAATCCCGAAAGGTACGCTTCTTGCAGTAATTAGTGGTATGGTTATTTATTTGATGATTCCAGTATTACTTTCAATCACCACAAAAGTGAACTTAACCCAACTTGTTGCAGATGGTCCTACTTCTGGAGTAGAAGTTTGGACTTCAGTTGCTTTTTTGGGAGTAATATTAATAGCACCGGGAATTTTCGGAGCAATTCTATCATCTGCTTTTGGCAGTGTTTTGGGAGCACCTCGCGTTTTACAATCACTTGCATTGGATGGTTTAGCCCCAAAATTTTTGTCAAAATTGTCGAAATCAGGGCAACCAACAATTGCAACTTGGGTAAGTGGACTAATTGCCTTAATTGCTGTGGCTCTCGGTGGATTGAATGCTGTAGCACAATTTGTAACTATCCTTTTTCTAACACTTTATGTAATGATTAATTTGAGTGCAGGTATCGAAAAACTTACCCGGGATCCCTCATATCGTCCTAAAATTAATATTCCTTGGTTTATATCACTTCTGGGATCACTTGGTGCAATTTTAGTAATGGCTTTACTCAATCCCTTAGCATGTGTTATGGCATTAGTTGTTGAAACTCTTCTTTATATTTATTTAAGAAAGCGTTCGTTACAAAAAGAATGGGGAGATGTTCGTGGTGGACTTTGGAGTTCAGTTGCCCGCTTTGCTCTTTTTAAACTAAAAAATTATGGAATTAACCCCAGAAACTGGAGACCTCATATTATCGTTTTTACAAACAATATTAATGATAACCAAGAACTGATTCATTTGGCAAATTGGTTCAATCATAAAAGAGGAATTCTAACAATTTGTAAATTGATAATCGGAAAATTACAACTATCTAATATAAAGGTTGAGAATGAATTAAAAAAAATGGATGATGAACTACAATCGTACAATATTTCGGCATTTAATGAGATAAATTTTAGCTATGATTATGAAAGTGGTGCGATTAATGTAACTCAAGCGAATGGGTTTGCTAGTTTACAATCAAATACAATAATGTTCGATTGGTCTGATGATAAAGATAAGATGATTTCTAATCTTCGTATTATGAAAGCAGTTTCAACGATTGGGAAAAGCACAGTAATTACGAAATTTCATGATTTTACTGTTTATAAAGAGAAAAAAAGAATTGATGTATGGTGGCGAGGAAAACAGCAGAATGGTGATATGATGCTTCTTTTGTCATATTTATTGACTACGAATTTTATGTGGAGACGTGCAAAAATTATTTTACATACAGTAGTAGATGATATTCAACATAAAGAGGAAATGTATGCTCAGCTCGAGATGTTAATTTCAGAAGTAAGAATTAATGCAGTGCAAGAGGTTATTATCAAAGCCAAAAATGAGACGATAAATGAAATTATCTCCAGATATAGTAAAAATGCAGACTTGGTTTTTCTCGGAATGAACTTAATTGAATATGGTGAAGAAAGTGAAGCTATTGATAAAATGAATCTTATTACTCAAAAATTAAGAGCTACTGTGTTTGTGAGAAATGGGCGAAAATCGGCTGGAGATCTGATTTAATAATGAGAAATGAGAAATGAGAAATGAATATTGAAGAGTTGATGGTTTTGAATAAATGTCAATAAAGCTTGGAGAGAGTATGGATGTAATTACTACAATAAAAAACGAATTGGAATTAGAAGCAAAAGCTATACAAATCGTTGCAGCAAAAATTGATAAAACTGTTGAAGAAGCTGTAAATATTTTATTCAATTGTACAGGAAAAGTAGTTGTTACAGGAATGGGGAAGACTGGTATCATTGCTAGGAAAATCGCAGCAACTTTGGCAAGTACCGGAACAACTTCAATTTTTTTACACAGTGCAGAAGGGATTCACGGAGATATTGGTATTCTAGGAAAAAAAGATGTGGTGATAGCTGTTTCTTATAGTGGGAATACTGATGAATTGATCTCGATAATTCCCTATATAAAATTTTTAAAAATACCTTTAATTGCTATTTGTGGAAACACAAATTCACGACTATCCAAGAATTCGGATGTTGTCATTAATGTAAACATTCCTAAAGAATTTGAACCTTTTGGATTAGTACCAACTTCCAGTACAACGGTATCTTTAGCAATAGGTGATGCTCTCGCCGTTGCCTTGCTTAAGAAACGAAATTTCAAAGAATCTGATTTTGCTCAGGTTCACCCCGGTGGAACGATTGGAAAAAAACTTTTGATCAAAGTACAAGATCTTATGCATACTAATGAAAAAAATCCGGTTATATCTTATGAAAAGGGATTAGATTTAGCACTTTTGGAGATCACTTCTAAAAACTTAGGATGTACGAGTGTAGTAGATGAAAGTGGAAAATTAATTGGAATAATCACTGATGGTGACCTACGCAGAATGCTTTCAAAAGGCATTAAGTTTCTGCAAACACCTATAAAAGAAATTATGACAAAATCACCGTTATTTCTAAAACCGGAGACTCTTGCAGTAAAAGCTTTAAGCATTATGGAAGATCATGAAATCACTATGTTGCCAGTGGTAAATGAAAAGAATGAACCAATTGGTATGTTACATATGCATGATCTTATTAATTCGGGAGTTGTGGGATAGTTTATTCAATAAGAAATTAAGCAATTTGGCAAAATTGAAGCAATAATTTCTAATAGTTCAAAATTTTTCCAAAACGATTTTTAGAAAAAGACCACTTTCTGTATTGTTCATCATTAGAATAACTGCTTGACAGATAAAAACCAAAAAAATTTTGTGACGTTAATGAAAAGGTTTTGTAAAAATTTAGGTAGTTGATGTAAAAAGTCAAAATTGTTATATAAAAATTACGAACCACTGTTTTGCAGTGGTTTCGCTGTATAAAGGCTAAATATGATGAATAGATTAGAAGAGATAATCAGAGAAAGTTGCTTAGAATGCAAAGTGAATTTGTATGACTGGGAATTGAAAAATGCAGCCAAAGGCAAATTGCTTATTGTATTTATCTCAAAAATCGGTGGAGTAAATATAACTGATTGTAGAATAGTGAGTAGAAAAATTTCAAATATTTTAGATGATGAAGAAGATTTAATTCCAGATAGATTTTTTTTGGAAGTTTCTTCTCCGGGTTTGGAAAGGGAATTGAAAAAGAAAGCTCACTTTACAAGTGCAATAAATGAAAATATTAATGTAAGTTTTTCAGAAAATGATAAAATCAATAATGTTATGGGGATTTTAAAAGAAGTATCTCTTGAAAGTATAACTGTAGAAACTAATGCTGAAATATATAAAATTGATTTTTCAAGTATTAAAAAGGCAAAAACATATTTTGATTTTAAGGGTCGAAAGAGGTAATAATGAGTGCAAATCTGATGATTGCTTTAGCAGAATTGGCAAACTTAAAACAGATTACGAAAGATAAGGTAATAGAAGTAATAAAAGAAAGTTTATTCGCTGTAATTTCTAAAATATTGCAACCGGAAAATGAACTTGAAATTATCGTAGATTTTGATACAAATACAATTGCAGCAAATTTTCAGAAGATCATTGTTGAGCATGACTTAAATTTGGGTGAGATTTCCCTCGAAGATGCCTATTATTATGAGGAAAATCCCGAAATCGGAGATAAAATATCAGTACGAATGGCTTTGGATGAGTTTGAACCTAAAACGATAAGAAATGCCAGAAAAGCTATTTTGGAACGAATAAAGCTTCTTGAAGAATCTAAAACACGTTCTCATTATGAATCTCAGAAAAACCAGATCATTTCCGGTAAAATCACAAAGTCTGCATACAATGGTTATACGGTGAATATTGGTTATACTGATGCTCTTTTACCACCTGATGAACAAATTGATGACGAATATTACAAAATTGGTGATATCATTAGGGCTTATGTGGTAAATATTCGTAAACGAAAGAATGATGTGATCGTGATTCTTTCTCGAACCAGACCGGAATTTGTAAAAAAAATATTTGAACTTGAAATACCTGAAATCAGCAATAATGATATTGAGATCAAAAAAATAGTTCGCGAACCCGGAATTCGTACAAAAATATCTGTGAAATCATTGAAAGAAGATATAGATGCAAAAATGTGTTGCATTGGTCCCAAAGGTATTAGGATTGATCAAATCAGGAAAGAATTGAATGGAGAAGCTATTGATGTGGTACGCTGGTCGGATTCACCTGAGCAATTTGTAGTAAATGCAATAGGACCAGACTTGGTTGAAAAAGTATATTTAGCAGAAAGAGGTAATTTCGCGAGAATTATCGTAAGTAGGAAAAATAAGAATTTGGCAATTGGTAAAAAAGGTAAAAATGTTAAACTCGCTGCTAAATTAACAGATTTTAAATTGGATATTTTTACCGAAGAAGAATTTGAAGAAAAAATTTCTGAAGAACGTAGAATTACCAGTCATATTCGTGATCTTGACGGAGTTACACCAAAAGTTGCAGATGTTCTCAAATCGCATGGATATACATCTGTTCAAGATATTTTCTTGGCAAGTGAAGAAGAGCTTTGTAGTCTGGAAGGATTAGGTAAGAAAACTGCTATCAAAATAAGGGAATCTGCTAAATTTTTCTAATGCCGAATAGATCTTCAAATACAGGTCATATTCCCCAAAGGTCATGTGTTATCTGTAGAAAGAAAATTAAAAAAAAAGAATTACTTAGATTTGTGATTTTAGAAAATGAGATTATTTTTGATCAAAAAATGAACTTACAGAAACGTGGGTATTATTGTTGTGATGATAATCTCTGTTTAAAAAAACTGGTTAAGTGGAAGTCGAAAGTAAAAAGTTGAAAGTGAAGGAATGGATAAAAAAGTTTTTTACTTATTACATTTAGCGAACAAAGCAGGTAAACTAAGATTTGGAATGGGAGAAGTTGAACGGTCTTGTTCATTTAATAAAGCAAAATTAGTACTTTTTGCAGAAGATTTTTCACAAAATTCAAGAAAAAAAATTGAAAAATTGAAAATTGTTAAAAAAGTATCGTTCATAGAATTCTCAAATAAAAAAAAATATGGTTTTGAATTTCATAAAAGAGATTTGGGAATATTAAGTATAGAAGATATAAATTTTGCAAAAGGAATTTCCGATTTGTTCAAGTCGGGAACGGAGGATTAAGCCAATATGAGAGTACATGAACTGGCAAAAGAACTTAGAATATCTACAGCAGCTCTAAAAAAGCATCTACGCGACTTGGGAGTGGTTGTAAAAAGCCATATGAGCCCTGTAGAAGAAAGCGTTGTAAAAAAAATAAAAAATAAATTTACTGCAGAAGTTGAAGCAATAAAACAAAGACAACAAGATAGATCAAAATTTCAGCAGAAAATAGTGAGAACTTCTAAACAAAGTACTACCAAATTTATCAAACCGAAAAAAACACTTCCTAAGCGCGAAGAAAAAGAGCTTGTAAAAACTACACCTGTTTTTGTAGAAAAAGTTATAAAAAAAGAAGTGAAAACTTCTCACGAAAGAGTTCCTTATAAAAAATCAGAAACATATAAACCTCAAAGAAGTTCGTCATATCAAGGAAGAGACCAGCAAAATAGAAGTAAACCGGGAGTCAGTACTTATCAAAAAGGCAGAACTGATTCCGGTAGATACAATAAAAGTGCGTCAGATAGAAGTCCCAGACAATTTACAGGGAAATATACTCCTAAAACAGATAGATTCGGAGTTAAAGCTAAACCGACTGGCAACGTTTCTGATGATAGAGCTGCTTTATTGCAACAGAAAAAATTTAAAGATCAAGATAAAGAAAAAGTAAAGACTAATAAATACGAAGATAGAAATAAACATCAAAAAGCAAAAATCAAACATTTCACAGCAGGAGGAAAGCGGAAGAAAAAATTTGAACCTACCGAACTTGATAAAGCTGTGATCACTAAGAACATCAATAAAACTCTTGCTGATAGTACTAAAAAGAAAAAATATAAAAAAGATGAAAAAACTGTTGTAAAAGATAATAAAATTACAATTAATGAATTTACCTCGGTAAGTGAATTGGCAAAGTTGATGGATATTTCTCCAACAGAAATTATTACAAAATTCTTTATGATGGGACAAATGGTTACTATAAATCAACGTCTTGATAAAGATGCTTTGGAGATGATCTGTGCGGAATTTGAATTTGATGTGAGCTTTGAAGAAGAATATGGAACCGAAATTCTGGAATCAATTGAGGAGGAAGATGTTGTAAAAGAATCTCGTTCACCGATTGTGACAGTGATGGGGCATGTAGATCATGGTAAAACATCAATTTTAGATTATATTCGTAATGAAAATATAATTGCAGGTGAATCAGGTGGAATTACTCAGCATATGGGTGTTTACCAAGTTGATTTTAAAGGAAAGAAAATCACTTTCTTGGATACTCCCGGTCATGAAGCTTTTGCTGCCATGAGATCTCGCGGAGCGAATATTACTGATATTGCCATTATCGTAGTTGCGGCAAATGATAGTGTGAAACAACAAACTATCGAAGCGATTGATCATGCAAAAGCTGCCGGTGTTACAATAATAATCGCTATCAATAAAATTGACCTGAAAGAAGCAAATATTGATAAAACTATTTCTGATCTTATGAAACAAAATTTATATCTTGAAGATTACGGTGGAGATACACTCTGGATTCCTTGTTCTGCAAAAACAGGTGAAGGTATTGATGAACTTTTAGAGACTATTCTCCTTTCTGCTGAGATGCTTGAACTGAAAGCTCCCTCAGAAACTGCCGGAAAAGGAACAGTTATTGAATCCAAAAAAGATTCGAGAATGGGAACTATTATCACTTTGTTACTGCAAGAAGGTTCTTTAAAGAAAGGTGATAATATTGTCTGCGGTGCTACTTATGGTAAAATCCGTAAAATGGTTGATGAGCGTGGGAAAGAGCTTAAAGAGATTCATCCTTCTGATATCGCAGTATTATTTGGCTTGAATAGTGTTCCTAAAGCTGGTGATGTTTTAAATAAAGTAGATTCTGAAAAAATTGCTCGACAAGTTAGTTCCGAAAGAATGCATATTCGCTTAGAAAGAGAGAAATATCATACAAAAACTAATTTAAGCAATATTTTCCAAAAGATTAAAGAGAGTAAAACATCAGAAATTAAACTTATCGTAAAAGGTGATACTGATGGCTCTGTAGAAGCACTTTGCGATTCATTCCAAAAACTTGGAACTGATGAAGTTATGGTGAATATTATCCGCAAATCGGTAGGTGGAATCAATGAAGCTGATGTTCATCTTGCTAAGGCATCCGATGCTTTGATAATTGGATTTCATGTGAGAGCAAATAGTTCTGCTCAGAAATTAGCAGATACCGAAAAGGTTTCTATCCATATTTACCAGATTATTTATGAAGCTATTGATACAATAAAATTGGCAATGCAGGGAATGCTCGCTCCTACGTTTGAAGAAAAAGTACTGGGAAGAGCACTGATCAAACAAATTTTCAGAATCAAAAAAGTTGGATTGATCGCCGGATGTTTCGTAGAAAAAGGTGTTATTAGAAAAGAAACAAAAATGAGATTATTCAGAAATGATATTAAAATTTATGAAGGTAATCTCGCTACTTTGAAACATTTCTCTGAGGAAGTGAAGGAAGTCAAAGCCGGTTCGGACTGTGGAATTGCATTGGAAAACTTCAGTGATATTAAAGAAAATGATATTCTGGAAAATTATCTAATAGAAGAGATCGAAAGGAAATTATGATAGATTTAGCGACACGAAAGTGTCGCTTTTTTGTTTATTGGATAATATTTTGTTTCGCTCCATAAATATTTTCATTGAGCGAAAACATTAGTAAATTATAGATTATGGACTATCTTAAAAGAATTATCCTTTTTTTAGCTTTATAAAAGTATTATGATATTCATTACAACTCTTTAACTTTCCTGTTTTATATAATCTTAAGTCAATAAATTGTTTTTATTTGACAATATCACGTTCTCATAAAAATCTGCAAAAATTTATATAAATACGGAGGAATAAATGCAAATAAAGAAAAGTGTTATTGTTTTATTAATTATCTCATTTTCATTGTTGCTTATGGCTGCACAAATTGAAATTAATGTATCAGGCTCACAAAATAAAGTAAAAGTCCTGCAAAGTAATTATGAAAAACTTATCGTCAATTTTGAGTATGAGAGCATTAGAAGTTTTGAGGTAAATACTAAGAAAGGTGTTTTTAATGAATTAGCAATTCCGGGAGCACACAGTATCGGAGAACTGGGAACACCAAAGTTACCTGCTTTCAAAAAATTGATCGAAATCCCTTTTGGAGCAGAAGTTTCAATTCGAGCTAATAGTTTTGATACCGAAGAGTTCCAATTAACTGAGAAAGAAATTAACAACAAAATTTTTCCGGTACAACCGTCACTACCAAAGAGTATTGAAGATCCATCTACTGTGAAATTTGAATATTTTGAAAATATCTATAAAAAAGACCAATTTGTTTCACCGAAATTAGTCGTTATTGAAATTCTGGGAGTAATGCGAGGGGTTAGAATTGCACGTATCACGGTTGCTCCGGTAGAATACAATCCAATAACGAATGTAATAAAAACTTATAATAATATCGAAGTAGAAGTTAGCTTCACCGGAGCTGATATTGAATTATCTCAAAATATCAAAGCTTCGACTTATTCACCTTATTTTAAACCTGTTTATGATAAATTACTGAGTAGAGTTGATCACGATTATCCTTCCCATCCGGATTTAGTAACTTATCCAGTAAAATATGCAATCGTGGCAGATAGAATGTTTGAATCTACTCTTCAATCTTTTATTGATTGGAAAACACAATCTGGATTTGAGGTTGTAATTGGTTATACAGATGTTATTGGAAGCACTTCTGCAACTATTCAATCTTGGGTTCATAACCAATATAGTGCCGGAACACCATCCGATCCAGCACCTTCATTTGTACTTTTTGTAGGAGATACTGGTCAAGTTCCTGCTTCTGCAACAGGTTCTTCTTCCAATAAAGCTACCGATTTATATTATGGCAGTGTGGATGGTGATTATTTTCCTGAAATGTATTATGGACGTATGTCTGCTACAAATACAACTCAATTGCAAGCTCAAATTGATAAAATCCTCTATTATGAAAAATATGAATTTGCCGATCCTACTTATCTCAATGATGTTACTTTAATCGCTGGTGCAGATGCTACTTGGAATCCAAATGTAGGACAAGCAACTATCCAATATGGAACTCAGAATTATTTTAATGCAGCTCACGGATTTGACAGGGTTAATGATTATCTTACAAGCTACACAGGCTGTTATGATACTGTAGATAATGGAATTGGTTTCATAAATTACACAGCTCATTGCGGACAAACATCTTGGGGAACTCCAAGTTTATCACAATCTGATGTAAACTCTTTCACAAATGTTGGAAAATATCCTCTCGCCATAGGAAATTGCTGTCTCGCAGCTGATTTTGGTTACTCTGAATGTATTGGAGAGACTTGGCTAAGAAAGGCAAATGGTGGAGCAGTTGGTTATATTGGTTCTTCCCCATCTTCTTATTGGTTTGAAGATTTTTATTGGGCTGTAGGTGCTTTTCCTATTTCAGGAAATAATGACGGATATGTTCCTACTTATGATGAAACCACTTGGGGAGCTTATGATGCCCCATTTATGAGTGATTATGTGTGTCAAGATGCTATGATTTTTGTAGGGAATCTTGCAGTTACCGAAGTTGATTTGCAAGGATATCCGCAACACTCAAGTCCACTGTATTATTGGCAAGCTTATAACACACTTGGTGATCCTTCTCTCGTTCCATATATGACGCAAGGCTCTGTAAATACAACAAGTTGGGATGCAATTTTACCGATCGGGGCTACTACTTTCCAAGTTACTGCTGAAGCCGGTTCTTATGTTGCCATTTCTATGAATAATGTACTCCATGGAGCTGCTCTTGTTGATGCTTCCGGTGTTGTTGATGTAACAATTGATTCATTCACAGCTGCTGGAACTGCTGATATTATTATCACTAAACCGCAATACCAACCAGTGATTTCTACAGTTACAATTGCTGCTTTATCAGGACCTTATGTTTCTATAGAAAGCTATACGGTATCAGCTGGTGGAGATGATGTAATCGAATATGGTGAAACTGTTTATGTAACTACTACTCTTGAAAATGTTGGAACTGATCCAGCTACAAATGTTACGATGAATGTTTCTGAAACAGATGCTTATATAACTCTATCAGATAGTAATGAATCTTTTGGCACAATAGCTGCCGGTGCTTCCGTAACTCGAACAAATGCTTATATTTATGCAGTATCAAATACAGTACCTGATAATCACGGATTTTCACTTTCGGCAAATATCACTTGTAATGAATATAGCTGGACTTCAAGTATGAATTTCACAGCTTATGCACCTGTAGTGGAAATATCTGCTGTAGTAATTTCTGATGGAGATAATAATAGATTAGATCCGGGTGATACAGCAAATATTGTAGTAACCTTAGAAAATTCCGGTGGAGCTGAAGCTAACAGTTTAAATGCCCTATTCTCTACTACGAATTCATATATAACTATTAATGATAATTCAGATACAATCGCATCATTATCATCTTCTGCAACCGGTAATGTTACTTTTAATGTTACAGTGTCACCTTCTGCTCCTATTGGAAGTTCAATTACGTTTGATGTTGATGTTACCGCGGATAATTTCTATGCAAATTCAGATTCTTTTACAGAAACTGTTGGTTTGAATTTAGAAAATTATGAATCCGGTGATTTCACTTCATATAATTGGACAAATGGAGGTGATGGAAACTGGAGTGTAGTTACAGAATCTCCTTCTGAAGGAACCTACTGTGCTAAATCCGGAACAATTACTCATAGTCAGACAACTGAATTGATTTTGGAAGCACAAGTATCATCGGATGGAGTAATCAGTTTTTATAGAAAAGTATCTTCAGAAAGTAGTTATGATGATTTACATTTTTACATAGATGGAGTTCAGCAAGATGAGTGGTCTGGAGAAGTTGCTTGGAGCGAAGTATCTTATGCGGTAACTGCCGGTGTAAGAACTTTTAAGTGGTCTTATGAAAAAGATGTTAGTGTAGATTCCGGTTCAGATTGTGCTTGGATTGATTATATCATTTTCCCAAGCTTCCAACCGGGTTCACCAGCATTTGCTTTGAGTCCCACCAGTTTGAATTTCGGTGATGTAATCGTTGGAAACACATCTACACAACAATTTACGATTTCTAATAATGGCTTGGAACTGATGACTGGAGATATTTCAACTTCTACAGGATACGGTGTTACAATTGGAGCAAAAGGCTCTAAAAACAGTAAAGAAACTATCTCTTATTCAATTCCGGCAGGTTCAAGCGAAACTTACGATCTTGAATTTGCTCCGACTGCTAGTCAAACTTATTCAGGAAATGTGGTTATTACGAGTAATGATCCCGATCATCCCACTAATAACCTTAGTATTACCGGAACTGGTGTTGCTGCTCCGGATATTGATCTGAATCATAATTCATTCGATGTTTCCTTAGCACCTGATGCTACAACCAATGAATATTTACAGATTTCAAATCTCGGTGGAACAAATCTTGATTTTGGAATTACTATTGAAGATCCAGCCAAATCTACCGGAGGACCAGATACTTATGGTTATAGCTGGATAGACAGCAACGAAGCAGGTGGACCAAGCTATAATTGGGTAGAAATTTCTAGTGTAGGAACTTCCCTTACAATGTCTGATGATGATAACGAAGCGAGTCTTGCTTTAGGATTTGATTTCAGTTATTATGGAAATTCATACAGCACAATAAATGTGTGTTCAAATGGGTGGTTGAGTTTTACTTCTACAAATACAACATATACAAATGCTACTATCCCAGGAAGTTCAGATCCGAACAATGTTTTAGCCTTATTCTGGGATGATTTAAATCCTACATCCGGTGGAAATATTTACTATTATGCCGATAATACAAATAATAGATTTATTGTTGAATATGATCAAATTCAACATTATGGAACTACTTATCCCGGTACTTACACAATGCAAGCAATTATCTATCAGAATGGAGACATCGTTTATCAATACAAAACAATGCTCGAAACATTGGATAGTGCCACAATCGGTATAGAAAATTCTGATGGAACTGATGGGTTGCAGGTTGTTTATAATGCATCTTATGTTACAGACGGTTTGGCAATCTTATTCTCTACAGATTCAGCAACAAGCTGGTTAAACATTGATACAAACTCCGGCTCAATCGCTCCATCCGGTAATGAAACTATCACACTATCAATTGATACAGCCGGTATGGAAGTAGGAACTTATACAAAAAATCTTGTAGTTACTTCTAATGATCCTGACGAAGCAAGTATTACAATTCCGGTAAATCTTAATGTAAATACTGGTGGAAATCCTCAAATCTCAGTAAATATCTCCTCACATAATTTTGGTGATGTTCACATTGGTTCATCTTCTACGACTCAATTCACAATCTCAAATCCCGGTACCGGTACTTTAATCGGTCCTATTACCACACCTGCCGGATATTCCGTGAATGAATCTGTAAAATTGATCGCATGTTTGAAAAACACTAAGAAAGCTGAAAAAGATATTCAAATAAGAGATGTGCTTAGTTATAATGTTGCAGCGGGTGCATCAAAAGATTTTGATCTTATTTTTGAACCTACTGCAATTCAAGCTTATAATGGAACTGTTCAGATTTCACATAATATAACGGAAGATCCTAACGTAACTATTTCGCTAACTGGAAATGGAATCGCTGCTCCTACTCCAGAAATAGTAGTTTCTCCTCTTACATTATCTACAAATCTCACTCAGAATTCTACTACTTCTCAAAATATTCAAATTTCTAATATTGGAAATGCTGTTCTGAATTATTCAGCAAATATTTCTTATAATCGTGACCTTGTTAGAGATTCAAGAGCTTATTGTACTTCTACTTTCTCAAATACAGATGATGATTATATCACAAATGTTACATTCAATACAATAAATAATTCTACAGGACAAGAAGGTGCAGATAGTTACGGAGATTACACTTCTATTTCGACAGATGTAATTATTGGAGAAACTTACAATTTATCCGTATCTTTTTTCTCAGAAGGGACTTGGACAGAATATGTAAAAGCTTGGATTGACTGGAATCAAGATGAAGTTTTTGATGAAACTGGTGAATCTTATGAACTTGGAAGCGGTGTAGATGCTACTTTGAATATGAACATTACAGTACCAGTGGATGCTGTTATAGGTTCAACCAGAATGCGTGTTTCAGAGCGTTATACCCAATATCCAACTGCCTGCGAAGTATCAACATACGGTGAAGTTGAAGATTACACACTAAATGTGCAAAGCAATGCAACTTCAAATTGGCTAAGTCTTGATGGAAATGATTCAACTTCCGGTTCTGTAATTGCCTCTTCCAATGGTAGCATTTTGGTTGGATATGATTCTACAGACTTGGAATTGGGAACTTATACAGCAGATATAGTTATTACAAGTAATGATACTGGTGAACCAACTACAACTGTAAATGTTACTCTGAACGTAACTAATACAACAAATGAACCGGATTGGCAACCAGTAGTTTATCCAAATAATTCCGCAACTTTATATGGCATATTGACAATTGATGGAAATCCGGCAGGAGCTGGTGATAAAGTCGGTGCTTTTGTTGGTGGTGAATGCCGTTCTCTTGGTTATACACAAGTTAATGAAGGAACTGCTTACATTACTTTAGTTATCAATGTTGCTTCTAATGGTGAGATAGTTACTTTTGAAGTATATGATGTGAGTGAAGACTTAGTAAGAAGCTGTAATTCAACAACTACAGCAGATTTTGGTCAAATAATCGGTTCACAATACAATCTTTTCCCAATCTATGCCGGAATTGTTGAAGAAGAGGTTTATCAGAATTCAGTGAGCACTGATGATCCTATAGAATTTGATTTTGATGGTGGATCCGGAAGTGGTGGAAGTTGTGTAAATATTGATCCTCCAAATGACGGAAACCCTGATGGTGGCACAATTTTCATAACTCAGATGACAACTCCTCCTGCTGGCTTGGATGATCCGGCAAATGCCTTAAATCTTTGGTTTGATGTTGATGGTACAAATTATACCGGTGGTTTCCCAGTAAGTGTAACCATAGAATGGGATAATCCTGCTCCTGCTTCCGATCAAGCTCCGGAACTTTTATACAGTATAGATGATGGTGCAACTTGGCATTTTGTCGAAGAAGATGCTGGAATCACTGTTACAGAATGGGATTTGATTAATACAGATGGAGATAATTACAGTGTTACATATTCTACAGATCATTTCTCACAATGGGTGATGGGTAATGGAGAATCTTCTCCTCTTCAATTGCCAATTCCACAAAATGTGGATGTTTCTCAAGCTTCTAATGATCTTAATTTAAATTGGGATGCAGTAGCTGGAGCAACTTCATATCAGATATTCTCAACTGATGAACCAAATGGAACCTTTACTCAGATAGGAATCTCTCCTACAAATTCCTATACAGTTACAAATGGTGCTTTGGATTCGAAGAAATTCTTCTATATAAAAGCTGAAAAATAAAAAAACCTCACCTAAATCCTCTCCTGCAAGGAGAGGAAGTTCCCCTTCTCCTCGCAGGAGAAGGGGTTAGGGGATGAGGTTAAAGAAATCTCCTTCTCGTTCCCAAGCCCCGCTTGGGAATGAAATAAAAAGCTAAGCCCCTGCTTAACGAACTCAATAAGAAGCAGGGGGCTTCTAAAATCAGTGTGTTCCCAAGCTGGAGCTTGGGAACAAGAATTAAGAAATAAGAACTAAAGAATTTATTCTTATTTTTTCGTGTTAATTCGAGTTAATTCGTGGTTTCATTTTTTGTGTTTTCATCTTTTCCTTAGCGGCTTAGCGAACTTAGCGGTAAAAAATATTTCCTTAGGAGCAAAAAAATGCAGAAAACATTTATTTTAATATTAATTTTGGCTTTAACATCTATCTCTTTGTTTGCCAAAAGTGATGAAGTTTACTTCAAATTTCAAATTGAAAATAGAGCTGAAATAGACCAGATCACCAAGATCATCTCAATTGATAATGTACAAAACAAGATTGTTTTTGCCTATGCAAATTCAACTGAACTTGAAAAATTTCAAACTATGGGTTATAATTACACTCTTTTACCTCATCCAAATTCCTTAATAGAAGTTGCAATGACCGATGAAGTTTCCAAAACTTGGACAGCTTATCCTACTTACGAAGCTTATGTCTCTGCGATGTATCAATTTGCGATAGATTATCCTACTATTTGTACAGTCCAAAATATCGGAAATTCTATAGGTGGCAGAGAGATACTTTTTGCGAAAATTTCTGATAACATAACTACAGAAGAAGATGAACCTGAATTTATGTACACGGGACAGATGCACGGTGATGAAACTGTAACTTATATTATGTTACTGAATTTGATAGAATATTTACTTACTAATTACGGTTCCGATACCCAAGTGGATAGTTTAATAAATAATGTAGAGATTTGGATCAATCCCCTTTCAAACCCGGATGGAACTTACGCAGGTGGTAATAGCACTGTGACTGGAGCTACCAGAAATAATTCAAATGGTGTAGATTTGAACAGAAATTATCCTGATCCTGAAGATGGACAGAATCCCGACGGAAACTCTTGGCAAGCAGAAACTGTAGTAATGATGGATTTTGCTGATGCTCATAGTTTTGTACTTTCTTCCAATCTTCATAATGGTGAGGAAGTCGTGAATTATCCTTGGGATACTTGGTCTCAACTTCACGCTGATGATGATTGGTATCAGTATGTTTCACATTTATATGCTGATGCGGCTCAGGCAAATAGTCCAGCCGGTTATATTGATGGTTTTGATGACGGTATTACCAATGGCTATGCTTGGTATTCTATAAGTGGTGGAAGGCAAGATTATATGAACTATTTTAAAGGTTGCCGTGAACTTACTTTGGAGCTTTCTTTAGTAAAAATGTTACCGGAAAATGAGTTGGAAAATCATTGGAATTACAATCGTCAATCTTTGTTGGAATATATGGAACATTGCCTTTACGGGATTCGAGGAATTGTTACTGATGAACTTGATGCACCGGTTAATGCTACAATTGAAGTTGTTGGACACGATATTAATAATTCGCAAGTTTTTACCGATCCTGATATTGGAGATTATCATAGAATGCTTTCTCCGGGAACTTATGATCTCAAATTTTCTTGTACAGGATATGATGATATTACAGTTACAGATGTTGAAGTTACAAATAATACTTCTACTGCTATCGTAAATGTACAATTTGGTGTTTCTGAAATCACTCAATCTTTCTCATTGAATTCCGGTTGGGATCTTATTTCACTTAATGTTCATCCTACAGATATGTCTCCAGCTTCTGTCTTCTCCCCTATTTCTGCTGATCTTGCACAAGTAAAAAACCTTACAGAATCTTATGACCCAAGTTTACCAGCTTATATGAATACATTGGATACATTGGTTGATGGAGATGGTTATTGGATCAATTTGAATGCTGTTGCAAATCTGGATGTTACAGCAGAAGCAATAGATGTAAACAACACAACCATAAATCTGAACAACGGCTGGAATTTGGCTGGTTATCCTTGTCAATCATCTCAAGATGTTGCTATAGCCACCAGTGATATCTCAGCTTACTTGGTTCAAGTGAAAAATCTTACGGAATCTTATGATCCTTCCTTACCGGCTTATATGAATACACTTTCTGATATGAATGCGAATCTGGGATATTGGTTTAATGTTGATCAAAACTGTTCGTTTAACTATCCAACTCCGGCAAAAGCTGATAATCCTATCGTACAAAACCGTGAGTTTCCCGAAAATTGGGTTCCGGTAATCTATCCAAATAATTCTGCTACTTTATATGCAAAAATAGTTACAGATTCTCAACTCTCTTCTGATGATGTTTTAGCTGCTTTTAATGGTGATAAATGCCGTGGAACTGCCAATATCATTGAGTATGAACAACAATATTTCGTAACAATGCTTATCCAACTTAGCGAACCAAACGAATTGATAAATTTCAAATTTTTTAACGAAAGTTCTGATCAGATTATAGATTGTTCAGAAGAGATAAATACTACTTTCGGTGAAATCATCGGAAACTTCCCAGATGACCTTTTTGAGATCAATTCGATTCTTCTTACCCACCAAGATGATAGTGTAACACCGGTAAATAGTGCAATTTTACATCAAAATTATCCTAATCCATTTAATCCTGAAACTACAATTTCTTTTGAAACCACGAATCTACACGAATTAGCACGAATAGAAATCTTTAACATCAAAGGACAACAGATAAGAGAATTACGAATTACGAATTGCGAATTAGGAATTAATAAAGTTGTTTGGTCTGGAAACGATCAATCAGGAAAAACAATGCCTTCCGGAGTTTATTTTTATAGATTATCAGTAGATGATAAACTCGTTTCATATAAGAAAATGATTCTTATGAAATAATTTTTTGGAGTGCATTATCAGTGATAATGCAAAGCGACAGAGTCGCTTTAATCTTGTTCCCAAGTTTGTCTTGGGAATATCGAACATTGCGAAGATAAACTTCGCAACGAGTATAAAAGATCAGATATAAAGAGCAGTCTTCTAAAAAATACATATAGCATAATGAGTAATTATCTTTCCATCTGACACGGGCAGACGTATGTCTGACGAATTATATGCCCGTCTGACGCGGGCAGATCAATATCTAATAAATATTATATGCATTCGACGCTAATAAATCATTATTAATAATATGTAAGTATATTGATTAAAAGCGGACGAACCAGAATTTTGCTGGATAATTAAGAATATTTTTCAAATAAATATCTAAAGGAGTAACCTATGAAGCTAAGGCTAATAGTACTATTGTTAATTATGGTAAGTGTTTTCGGTATTTTATCTGCATCAAATGGTTTTGATGTAAATTTTGCGGAAACAAGAACAAATGAGTTTGAGTTAAATTTTGAATTGAACGATTTTTATCTAAAAAATGTCGAATTAGATGGACAAGATTTTAGTAAAATCATCACGGATTGTCGTGTTACAACAATGGAGAAGGGTTTTGCAGAACTACCATTTATCCATTCTTCTGTG
Organism: Candidatus Cloacimonadota bacterium; assembly: GCA_021108315.1. Lineage (GTDB taxonomy): Bacteria > Cloacimonadota > Cloacimonadia > Cloacimonadales > TCS61 > JAIORE01. The sequence goes on along the minus strand of JAIORE010000377.1, from coordinate 17,510 downwards.
ATGATCTCACCCGATAAAAACTATGATCTAAATATCATACAAAAAGAGTTTACGGATTATCAGCTCGATGCACCCTTAGTTCCTTCGCGAGGAGTTATCTATCGTAATGAAAATCTTGCCGAAATTCCTTATGAAATATCTGATAAATCATTGATGGATCAATGGTATCCGCAAAAACTAACAGAGCAATCAAATCCATTTATCCTGCGTGAAATACGTGGAACAAATGTGTATATTTATCCATTCCAGTATAATGCGGTTGAGCAAATCTTACGTGTTTATGATAGTATTACAGTGGAATTGATAGAAAATGATCAAACACCGGAAAATCCATTACCGAATAATCGAAAACTTACTTCTGATATGATTCCAATTTACAATAATGTTTTTGTCAATTTTGATTCAAGATCTTTTGCAAATCAAATTGGAGAGCTGGGTGAACTTTTGGTTCTTTACACTTCTTCCAATGGAGGAATTACACCGATCCAACCTTATATTGATTGGAAACGGGAAAAAGGATTTACGGTACACTCCCAATCAGTTGCTTATGGAACAAATGTAAAAAATACAATTCGAGATGCTTACAACGCCAACACTAATATTCTCTACGTGCAATTAGTTGGCGATTGGGAACATATCAAATCTGATATTGGACCGGATAGTGCTCCTACTGATCCAATGCTGGGCTGCATTGTTGGAGGCGATTATTATCAGGAAGTTATTGTTGGTCGTTTCTCCGCATCTTCCTCTACAGATGTCACAACTCAAGTAAATAAAACTATAAATTATGAAAAAAATCCTGATTTAAGTGGAAGTTGGTATAAAAATGCAATTGGAATCGCTTCTTCTGAAGGAGCTGGAAACGGTGATGACGGTGAAGCAGATTATCAACATATGGACGTGATCAGAACCAATAAATTATTACCTTACAATTATACAACAATGCATCAGGATTATGCAACTAATGGAGTTACTTCTGCAATTGTAGCAAATCACGTGAATGCAGGTGCCGGTATCATAAATTATGTGGGACACGGCTCCAAAACATCTTGGTCTACCAGTGGTTACAGTAATACGAATATTGCCAGCTCATCTAATGGTAATATGCTTCCTTTCATAAATTCTGTGGCTTGTGTAAATGGACAATTCCATACAACCGGTGATTGTTTTGGTGAAGCTTGGCTCAAGAAATCCGGCGGTGGTGCAGTTGCTGCTTTGATGGCAACCATCAATCAACCTTGGCAACCACCTATGCGCGGTCAGGATTACTTTAATGATCTTCTAATCGGTGGTTACAACTATTCCTCAAATCCGGGAAGTGGTACAAATACCGATTCTTCCGATAAACGAACAACTTTCGGTTCATTAGCATTTAATGCCGATGTGCTTATGTATACCGAATCTCCTTACAGTTCCGATTTGGAAACAATTCAAACTTGGACGATATTTGGTGATGCTTCTTTGCAAATTAGAACCGATACACCTACTGCTATTTCATTATCAAATTCTTCTTGTATGATGGGAACATCTTTCAATACAACTGTCAGTTCAGGAGCTGGTCTTGTAGAAAATGCGTTGGTTTCCCTAACTCAAAACGGTACAAATTACACAGCTTATACCGATATTAACGGTTATGTTTCTATAAACCATTCTTTGAACGTGGGACAAGCTACTCTCGTTGTTTCCGGATATAATTTGGAAACGGAATACAGTGTGATAGATGTTACTTCTAATAGCGGTCCTTATGTTTCAATCCAAAATGTTCAAGTAAGTGCCGGAGGTGATGATGTTATCGAATTCGGTGAGATAGTTGTTCTCACGGTAACTTTAGAGAATGCTGGTAGTGATCCTGCTACAAACGTTTCTATGAATCTATCTGAATCAAGTCCTTATCTGGTATTATCAGATTCTTCTGAAAGCTTTGGAACAATTGCTGCCGGATCTTCTGTCACCAGAACCAGTGCTTATGTGTTTAATGTAACAAATAATGTTCCCAATGCTTACGCAATTCAACTTGATGCTGCAATTATCTGTTCCGAAGACAATTGGAGCGATATAATAAATTTAACAGCCTATTCACCTGATGTAGAAATTCAAAGCGTTACTGTAAATGATGGAGATAATGGATTATTAGATCCCGGTGATACAGCTACTCTTGAATGTCACCTGATTAACAATGGTGGTGCTACGGTTTCAAACCTCAACGCACTTTTATCAACTACTGATAGCTACATTACAATAAATGATAATAATGATACAGCTTCCAGCCTAATTGCAGGTGGAACTGCTATTGTTTACTTCAACGTAACTGTCTCTCCAACTGCTCCAGTTGGTCACTCAATTAACTTCAATACTGCTTTTACGGGAGATAATGGCTATTCTCAAAGTGATGCTTTCTCACTTGCTGTAGGCTTGGTGGTAGAAGATTTTGAAACTGGTGATTTTTCTAATTATGATTGGACATTTGGCGGAGATACAGATTGGTCTGTTGTAACAACTTCACCTTATGAAGGAACTTATTGTACAAACTCAGGTAATATTTCCGACAACCAAACTTCAGAACTGATTTTGGAAGCTCAGATAGGCTCAGCAGGAGATTTATCGTTTTATAAAAAAGTCTCATCAGAAGTTTCCTATGATTATCTCAGATTTTATATTGATGATGTTGAACAAGGTTCGTGGGCTGGAACTGTTGATTGGTCAATCGAAACTTATGCTGTTGCTGTTGGTTTCCACGAATTTAAATGGTCATTTGAAAAAGACGTTTCGGTTAGCAGTGGAAGCGATTGTGCTTGGATTGATTATATTGAATTTCCTCCCTTTGGACAAATGGAAGCAGATATTTCCGTGAATCCTACAACTTTAACTTTTGGTGAAGTGATGATTGGAAACAATTCCGTACAATCCTTCACAATAACAAACAATGGTTCGGCAACTTTATCAGGAAATATAACTACGCCGACAGGTTATGCAGTAGTTCAAAGAGCAAATAGAGGTTCAAAATCATTTAATAGAGATACAATTTCATATTCGATAACCAGTAGCAATTCTAAAACTTATGATATTACTTTTGAACCAACTACGGTAGCAAATTATGATGGAACGATTTCAATTACCAGCAATGATCCTGATACTCCAAACACTTTAGTTTCAGTAACGGGAACAGGTGTAAATCCGCCAACTGCATCTCTAAATCCATCCTCACTCACTAAAACAATGGCATCTAATGCTTCCTCAAATGAATTATTGGTAATTTCTAATAGTGGTGGTTCAAATCTTACTTATTCAGGAAATTTGGAATATGTGACCAGATCAAGAGATGAAATAATCAACGAAACATTTGATACATTTCCACCAACTGGCTGGACAACAACTGGTGGAACAAATTGGGGAGGATACAACACCAACGAAGCCGGTGGAACTGCTCCGGAAGCACGTTTTTATTGGAGTCCCTCAATAACTATTGAACAAAAATTAATCTCTCCAGAAATTGATACTCAAGGATTCAGCAATGTTGCTTTGCAATTCAAACATCTGATTGATGATTTTAATGGTACTGAATATACTTTACGAATTGAAACTACATCTGATGGAACTAATTGGAATACATTAACCACTTTTCCTTCTACAGATATGAATGCAACTATAGAAAATCTCACAATTGACAATGCGGATGTAGGATCTGCTACTTTCCAATTTGCCTTTGTATTTGATGGTAATTCATATAATATAAATAATTGGAATATTGATGATGTGATTCTTACTGCTGAGACCGGACCAACTTATAACTGGTTATCTTATTATGGTTCAGCTACCGTAAATGGGTCTATCGTTCCAGCTGGAAACGATAATTTAACAATTGGATTTGATTCAAGTGGATTAGCTGAAGGAAGTTATCAAGCAAATCTTCTGTTTACTACAAATGATCCTAACAATACAAATATTCAAGTCCCTGTTACTTTGAATGTGAATAATGGTGGTTCTGTTGATCCAATTATTTCGGTAAATACTTCTTCACTTTCAGAATCATTGGAAAGTGGACAAAATAATACTCAAAATTTCACTATTACCAATGTTGGTGATTCCGGTTCGACCTTGACATATTCGATTACAGCTAATGAATCTACGCGAGAAAAAGATGATATTTCTCAAAAAATGAGCAAATCGGAATGGATTCGGTTATATGAAAATACCAGAGATGTTTCTTGGCTTGGTTTAACACCAAATTCCGGCTCTTGTCTCTATAATGAAACAGATCAAATTGGCGTTACTTTTGATGCTTTAGGACTAACTGCCGGTACTTATCAAGCAATAATTACTATCACCAGTAATGGTGGAGCAAATCAAACTATAAACGTAACTCTCAATGTTTCCGAAGCAAGTGGTGATTATCCGGTTTCTCCGAAAAGTATTGCCGAATTCGAGCCGATGCAAGGTGTTTTGATACGATATCCATTTGGGATTTCTATTTCACTTATCGCTGATATCAGTCAACATACAAATGTTACTACAATCGTTACCAATAGTAGCGAACAAAGCAGTGTAACAAGTACATATAGTTCCAATGGAGTAAATGTTTCAAATTGTGATTTCTTGATAGAGTCATCAGATTCATATTGGACTCGTGATTATGGTCCATTGTTCATCCGCGAATCAAATCAGAAAATTTCTCTCGTAGATTTCAATTATAACCGCCCTCGACCCAATGATAATGCAATTCCACAAGCTTTAGCTTCTCATCTTGGTATAGATTCATATTTGATGCCAATAGATCATACAGGTGGAAATTATATGACAGACGGAATGGGAATCGCTTCTTCGACAACAATCGTTTATACGGAAAATTCCGGTCTGACAAATGCGGAAGTAGATCAAGCAATGCAAACTTACTGCGGTATCAATGAATATCACGTAGTTGATGATCCGAATAACACTTACATAAACCATATTGATTGCTGGGGGAAATTCTTGGATGCAGATAAAGTTCTTATTCGGGAAGTACCTGCGTCTCACGCTCAATACACCGAGATTGAAAATACGGCAGCTTATTATGCAGCTCAAACCTCGGCTTATGGAACTCTCTATCAAGTATTTAGAGTTAATACACCGAATGATGAACCATATACAAATTCAATTATTGTTAATGATGTAGTTTACGTTCCCCAGATGGGAAGTTCTTATGATGCAGCAGCGATCACTTCATATCAAAATGCAATGCCAGGTTACACAATTTCAGGTTTCACAGGTGATTGGGAAGGTACAGATGCGATTCATTGTCGAATGAAAGGAGTTGCAGATCTGGAAATGCTCTATGTAGAACACTCTCCGATCACAGATGAGCAATCTTACTTGAATGATTATGATATTAGTGTTTCCATTATTTCTTACGGGCAACATAATTTTGCTATTGGATTCCCTCGTTTATACTATCGGGTAAATAGTGGTTCATGGCTAACATCTACAATGATAAACACAAATGGCGATACTTATGAAGCTACTATTCCAGCTCAAACCGATGGAAGTACGGTAGAATATTATATTCATACTCAAGATGTTTCAGGTAGATCATCCAAACATCCATTCATTGGTGAATCTGATCCACATGAATTTGCAGTTGGGGGAACTGTTCCCGCTGTGTTGAATGTTAGCGTTTCATCTCTAAATAAATTTATGGAAGCTGATGCAATTGATTCCGAAATTATCTTATTAACCAATGACGGTGGTGGAACTATAAATTACAACTTGGCTTTATCTTCAGGAAGAAAGGCAGAAAGCCGTGATATTTCCGGTTCTAGCATTACTTGTTCACATTCTGATTTCACTCCCGGCGAAATTGTCACATGGACTTTTACCGTAACAAATAGCAGCACTGATGCTGAATGGTTGAAAGATATTTACATTGATTTTCCAATCGGTATTACAGTTAATTCTGCAACCAATTTTGTGGGTGGATCAGAAGAAATGATATATGATGGAAATATCGGCGATGGAATTCAAATTAACTGGCATGGGGAAAACTCATCCAATTCTGATTGGGGAGTAATTAAAGGAGGAGAAACCGCAATTGCTACTGTAAATGTAACTATAAATAGCAATTTTACCGGAGATATCATTATGGATTATATAATTCAGGGAGATATTTATGGTGGAGAACCTCATACTTTGAATGGCTCTATAACCTTAACTCCTTTATCAAATCCACTTAGCTGGATATCTCTGCAAACAACATCCGGTGCTCTTACAGAAAATGAAACTGATCTAATTCTTATAGATTTTGATACGGCTGGATTAACTTTAGGACAATACACCTGTGATCTTATCATAACTGATGATAGGACAATAACAACAATTCCGATTACCTTAGAAGTAATTTCCCAGCCTAATTATCCGGAATGGGATGAAACAGATTACCCAAATCCGGTTGCAGAAATTCATGGATATGCTACAATTGATGGTTATAATGCTGAACCCGGTGATATCGTCGGAGCCTTTTGTAATGGTGAATGTAGAGGAACTGCTACTGTCCAAACCGTTGATAGAGCTATTTACTTCTATATGCGTACGGAATTATCTTCCGCAAATGAAATTCTGGACTTCAAAGTTTATGATATTAGTACTGATGAGAGGTATGATGCAAATTATACTACAATGGTAAATAGTGGCGATACAATAGGTTCACCAGAAAATCCGGTTGAAGTTGATGTTGTCACCTCAATTGATATTCCGGCAAATATAGCTGCGAATATTTCCGGGAATCAATTAACTATTACTTGGGATGCAGTTTCCGGTGCTACCGATTATAAAATATATTCTTGCGACACTCCAAACGGTACTTTCGTAGAAGAAACCGGTGGTTCACTTACTCGTTCAAATTGGTCAATTATTATTACTTCTGATACTTTAAAGAAATTCTATTATGTTAGAGCAGTGAAATAACTTCAAGCAAAACTGAAATAAGTAGATGATATTTTAGCTGGTGTTTTCACCCTTCCCAAGGTTGTGAAAACACCAGCCTGTTTTTTAAGACAGGAATCAATCTTTGTATAGATCAATTGGGAAAATTTAGATTACAGGTTTCTCTGGTAAATAGAAATAAAAATTTGAACCTCTTTCAAATTCACTTTCTACATTTAATGTACCATTATTTTTTTCGATAAATTCCTTGCATAATATCAAACCTAATCCGGTTCCTTTCTCATTTGACGTTCCATAAGTAGAAAAATTAGATTCTATTTTAAATAATTTGTTTAAATTTTCACTTTTTATACCGACTCCGGTATCCTTAATTGAAACTTCAACTTGATTTTCCAAATTTTTCGATGAAATTACAATATTTCCCTTAGGATTCGTAAATTTTATTGCATTATTTAGTAAATTTCTCAATACTGTTTCAATCATATTTTTATCAGCTAAAACGTAAAGTTTTAATCTACTAATATTTGTTTTCAATTCTATATTTTTTTGTTCAGCAGTTTGCTTTTTTTGTGTAACCACTTTATCAATAAGAGAATTTATATCAAAAATTTTGGGTTTAAAGTCCATTACCCCAGATTGCATTCTTGACCAATCCAAAAGATTTTTCAATAGATTAAAAGCATTTTTTACGCTGATATCCAATTCATCCACCAGAGCCATAATTTTTATTTTATCATAATGATCAATAGCACGTTTCATAATATTAATAAAAGAGATTAATGATGAAAAAGGGCTTCGGAGGTCGTGAGCAATAATAGAGAAAAATTTGTCTTTGGAATCATTGGCGTTTTTTAATTCGATATTTCTTAGTCTGTAAATTTCAGCTTGTTGTTCTTTTTTTTCAATTTGATGTTTAGCTTCAATTTCAGCGAGTTTTTTATTTAATTCTATATTAAATATTTTATCTTTAAGCTCTGAATAACGAATATGATGTTCAATTGCTTCGCCGTATCTCTTTTGTATATAGAATAATTCAAATAATTTGAGATGTAAATTGCCCATTTTTAATTCTGAGCCTAATTGTTCTGCGAAAGTAAGACCTTTATCAAGATAATGTTCTGCATTGGAATAAGATTGTAACTTAGTATATTGATTGCCTATATTTAAACAAGTATTCGCTAATCCTAAGAAATCATCTCTTTTTTCCTTTATTTTAAATGATTTCATAAAATATTCCAAAGCTTTTTTTTCGTTACCCATTACTTCATAGACAACCCCAATATTGTTGAAAGAAGATGCCATTTCTATTTCTTTCTCTATTTTTTCTCTAATATTAAGTGCTTTGAAATGATATTCTAATGATTTTTCATAGTTTTTTAAGTATTTATAAATTATACCGATATTATTTAAAATTCCGGCGATAATAAAATCATTTTTAGGATAGAAACTATTTTCTTTTTCTAAGGCATTCATTGAATAAGATAAAGCTTTTTTATAATTATCAATTTGTCCATAAATTGTTCCCATCAATCTTAAGCAGCTGGCAATACCTTTTTGATTATTCATTTTTTGATAGAGTCTTTGAGCAGCAGTTAAGTTATTAAGGGCAATTTCATAATTGCCTTCGTTACTACAAATTACGGATAGTTTAAATATAGAGCTAACTAATTTTTCATCATCCTTTAATTTTTTTGCGTAGGCAATAGCTTGTTTAATATACTCCCTACTTTTTTTCAAAGAGATATGACAATATGAATCCGAAAGCTCAGTTAATATTTGATATTTCTCTTTATCATTAGAGATTAGCAATTTTTTCTTAAGCTTAGCAATTTTTTCATCTTTTTTCATTTTTATACCTTTTTGATAATACTGATTAATAGAAAATGAAGTAAATTATAATTACAGTTTAATAGCTTCAATAACAGAAATTTCCCAGAAAAATTCTTTTTTTATTACATCTGATAGAGTAAAAATAATTCCTTCATTTTGGAGCATATTTTTTTGTTGTTCATAAGCAATAGGATTTTTTAAGGATATTTTTCTTTGTGAATTTACAACTCTATGCCAAGGTAAATCATATTTCTCTGATGATGAATGTAGAATTCTGGCAACTTGTCTGGAAGCACGGGGATTTCCAGATAAAGTAGCAATTCGTCCATAAGAAATGACTTTTCCATCTGGAATATTTTTGATAATTTTTATAATATTTTTATTGAATTCATTCATAATTTATATATTTTTGATGAATAATTTCAAGTCAAGCAATTACTGTTTAAAATGAAGGTACACAGACTATCACGGACAGAAAAAAAGGAATATTCACCGCGAAGACGCTAAGAACGCAAAAAAAGGAAAAGAATGGAAAAATAGAGAAAGGAAAACGGATAAATGGAAATATAGAAAAAATTAGAATTAGAAATTTAATATTAACCTTCCTGCTCTCAGTGTTCACAGGCATTATTTTTTTCTTCTGTCTTTTATCTGCGTTAATCAGCGGCTATTCTCTTTTTCTTAGTCTCGAAAAATCAGTGACAAAAAAAATATAGAATAAATTGACATAAGAGTTTAAACATTAAGTTTGAACTAACTATGGTAATTAAAAAAGATATATTGCTAAAAAATTTTGATTTGATTCCTGATGAAAAAGGTGTTTTTACTTTTTTTGATGCAAAAAACAATAAGTTGTATTTTTCGAAAAGTTCTAATTTGCGTCATTCAATCAAGGCTTTGATGTTAGGTGGTGAAACAAATAAGGATATTCTTCAACTTGCTTCACTTACCGAGAATATTAGCTTTGTTGTGACAGAAAATTTATTTGAAGCTCTGTTAATTGAAAAAAAAATGTTCTCTTTAGGCAAACCGGATTTTAATAATATAATTCAAAATACAAAAAGTTATGTTTATCTCGCTATTGATTTTTATAACGTACCGTTTTTTAAGGTAGTATCATCTACTATTGAAACAAATTATTATTATATTGGTCCTTTTCACAGTAATTTTTTTATTCGTGATTTTTTAGAAACAATGATGAATGTTGCTAATTTTCCAGCATGTGAAACTCAAGAATATCCTTGTGAACATTATAAAAATAATATTTGCAAAGGTTATTGTATTCTTGATAAAATAGAATTAAACAAAGTTTTAATTTCATCATACTTCAAAGAAAATTCTGAAATTACTAAAAACCTAAGAAAAAAATATTTAAATTATCAATCAGAATTAAATTTTGAAAAGGCTCAGAGCATTTATAAGAATCTTGAAATCATTGAAAAATATTACAGATATATCTATTTTTTTCATTGTACAAAACACTTAACATTTCCATTTGATTACAATAATTCAAAAATTAGTCTTAAAAATGGTTTAATAGAAGAGATTGGACAGGGAGAAAAGATATTTTCTTTTGCTGTTACCGAAATTGAGTATAAAGATAGAGAATTTCTGGCAATTGAGAGACATAATCTAAATGAAGCATGGATTATTTTTCAATACTTGAGAGAGATAAAACCACTTCAAATGAATCGTATTTATAATAATTCAATTACTAAGATGTTTAAATAAGTTGAATATAAAAATAAAAAAAATCTGTGGATTTACAAGACAGTATTCATCAATATTAACAAGGAGATATGGGATATGAAATTTTCAATTTTGGTAGTTGATGATGAAGTCACTATTACAAATGATGTGAAATTTGAGATAAATAATAGGGATGATGATATTGACGTAATTTGTTGTAACAATGGATATGAGGCACTTTCTGAAATAATGCAAGGGAAAGTGGATATATTAATCACCGATATTGCTATGCCGGATATGGATGGTTATGAACTTTATGCCCGGTCCAAAGAATTAAGACCGGATTTACCGATTATTATGATGACCGGTTTCGGATATGACCCAAATCATGCAGTTGTGAAAGCTAGGAAAGATGGTTTGGAAGATGTAATATTCAAACCATTTGATTATGATCAACTTTTGAAATTGATTTATAAGAGAATGAAAGAAAAACCAAAAAGCTGAAAACTGAAAATAAAAAATAGAACAATGTTTTACAAAGTATCTCAATGAAATCAAAAAAAATATTTTTCATTTTTTTCTTTATTATTCTAATGATGAATATTGAAGCATCTGAGATTAATTATGAAGAGATAAATATAAAATGTCCTCATAGAAATATCAAATTTGCAAATGAACTTGGCAGAATTTTATATGAGAATATTGAAACTTTTCAAAAGAGAATAGGTTCTTATCCAGATCTTCCTGTAAAAATAATAATTGCTAAAGACAATGAAGAATACGCTAATTTCACCTCAAAAAACAAAGGAATTATTCAGTTTAGTGAAGCAGTATACAACTTTAGAAATAAAACAATTTATGCGCGTAATCCGAAGAACTTAAAAAATATAACTCGATTACATACAATATTATTACACGAATATATTCATCATTTTGTTCATCATCATTGGAAAAATGCTCCTCTTTGGTTTCATGAAGGAATGGCAGTATATTTCTCAGAAGATTTGAGCTATGAACGTGAACTGAATTTTATCAAAGATTTTATTCTCGGAAATTCTCTGCCTTTGAAAAAAATGAAATTTATTTATCCCGACCAAATGATAAAGTGGGAATCTTTTTATGCAAAATCAGCATTGGCAATAAAATATATTGATACAAAAAAGAAGAAAGAATTTTATGATTTATGGGATATTTCTGAATTTGATAAGAATTTTGATTCTGCTTTTTTAAAATCATTTTATTTTACAACAAATGATTTTTCCAATTTTTTTGAAGAATATGCCAAAACCCACTTTCGAGGTGAAATGCTTTTAGCATCATCTACAATAATCTGGGCTTTTTTCCCACTGATATTCCTTATAGGATTGATTCGTAGAAAAATTAAAAACAGGAGAATTGAGAAAAACTGGGTTAAGATTGAGAACAATGAGAACTCGTTGAAGAAAGATGAAATCACTAATTAACTCGAAAAAAGAAAATTCTACTGCAAAGATGCTAAGAACGCAAAGAAACAAAAAGATGGAAAAACGGAGAAATGAAAGAGATGTCAGAATTTGGATTAATGGGATTAAAAAATAATAACAAAATCTTACCTTAATCCTCTCCTGCAAGGAGAGTCCCGATATTTCATCGGGATATTTGCAGGAGAAGGGGCTATGGGATGAGGTTGTCTTTTGAGGTTTTTCTCTGTGCTCTCTGCCTGCCCAGTAATGAAGAATGACTGTATTGGGGTGTGCTCTGTGGTTAAAACTTTTTTTATTTGTTTGTTTGTTTTGTTAGTTGCTAAAAATTTCGTGTTAATTTGTGTTAATTAGTGGTTTCAAAAAAAAGGAAATAATTTATGAATGAATTTGAGCGTTTGGTAAAAATAATAGAGCGATTGCGAAATCCTAAAGATGGTTGTCCTTGGGACATCAAACAAACTCATAGATCTTTGATTCCAAATTTTATTGAAGAACTCTATGAGTGTATCGAAGCGATTGAGAATGATGATTTTGAACATCTCTCGGAAGAATTGGGAGATCTTTTGTTACACATCGTGATGCAAGCTCAAATAGCGAAAGAAAATGATAAATTTGACATTGATAGTGTTTCAAAAAAAATCAGTGATAAGTTGGTTCTTAGACATCCGCATGTTTTTGACAAAAAGAATTCAATAAGCTCTGAAGAAGTTCAAAAGAATTGGGAAAGGATTAAGTTAGATGAAAAAAAAGCGACAAGAAAATCTGTAATTGATGGAATTCCAAGAGCAATGCCTAAACTTATAGTTGCCCAAAGGATGCAGGAAAAAGCAGCTTCTATAGGATTTGATTGGAAAGCTATTGAACCTGTTTTTGAAAAATTAGAAGAAGAATTACAAGAATTTGAAGAAGCATACCGAGAAAATGATATGGAAGCGATACAGGATGAAATGGGTGATCTTTTATTCACTTTGGTAAATGTTTCAAGGAAATTAGGTTTTGATGCTGAATCTGCTTTGAATAGAACGATAAAAAAATTCGAGAGAAGATTCAAAATTGTAGAAAAACACTATAAAAATAATAAAGAAAATATGCAAGAAAAGACGTTGGAGCAGTTAGATGAAATTTGGGATATTGCGAAACAAGGCGAAAAGTCATAGACTAAATATTTTAAAGATCTATTTCATAGCTGGAATAACGATATTAATTTTTTTATTTATTTTTTATACAAATTATGTACTCCAAAATATAAGAAAAGATGTGAAAGTAATACCGGATCTCTATTCAAAATTTATCGGATTGCCGGATAATGCAAATCTGGAAGAATTTTTGTTACAATACTTTATGGAAGAAATTATTCCTCAAATCAATTATCCTTTGATTCTTGCAGATAGCCTGAAAGTTCCTTTCTCTTGGGAAAATATTGATGTTCCCAAAGATGTAAAATTTGAAAAATTATCAGAATATGACCGGAAGTATATTTTAAAATTGATAAAAAAAATGGAATCTACCAATAATATGATTCCACTACGTTATGATAAGGATAGCGATAAAATTTTCAGTTATGTTTTCTTTGGTGAATCGAAAAGTTTGAGACATTTAAAGGTAATGCCTTATGTCGAAAGTTCTATCGTGATTCTTTTTATGATTCTCGGTATCTACGGCATGTTTTCTCATAAAAAAAACGAAGAAAATATGCTCTGGGTGGGATTAGCCAAAGAAACTGCCCACCAGTTTGGCACACCAATATCTTCTCTTTTGGGATGGTTAGATATTATTTCCATGAAAATTGAGGACAGAGGTAGTGACGAAGAGATGATCACCATGCTGAATTATATGAAAACAGATATAGATCACCTTTATAACATCGCTTCCAGATTTGGGAAAGTGGGTTCTTCTATCAAACGAACACCTCGAAATTTGAATACAATCATTCAGGAAACTGCAAAATATTTCAAAACACGCTTACCAAGTTTAGGTGCGGAAATTGAGCTAATTTTTCAAGCAGAAGTAGAAAATTGTAAGGCAAATGTTGATCCAGATCTTTTTAAATGGACCTTGGAAAATTTGATAAAGAATAGTATTGATGCCATTCAGCAAAAAGGTGGAAAAATCACTATTCATCTTTTCAAGCGTAAAGAAAATGTTCATATACAAGTAATTGATACTGGAATCGGATTACCTAAATCTATGTATAAACGGATTTTTTATCCGGGGATTACCAGCAAAAATAGAGGTTGGGGACTTGGTTTAAGCCTTGCCAAAAGAATTATTGAAGAATTTCATAATGGAAAAATAAGAGTATTGACCAGTGAAGTTGGTAAAGGAACGACCTTTGAAATTGTGCTGAAAGAGGAAAAATAAGATATTATGAATGAAGATGAGAAAAACAAACTGGTCGCAAAATGTGGTTACTTTCAAAATATAAAATATTCTACTACTATATTTACCGTATAAAAAAGGAGTATAAAAAATGAACATTCTTTCCAGAGAAGAGATGTATTTTCTTGATAAATATACGATTGAAAAAATTGGGATTCCCGGAAAAGATCTTATGGAAAAAGCGGGATTAGGTTGTAGCGAAAAAATTCAGAAGGATTTTCTAAATGAAAATAACCACATTGCTTTTTTTTGTGGTAATGGAAATAATGGTGGAGACGGTTTTGTTATTGCTCGTTATCTAAAAAACTGGAAACATTATCCCACTATTTTTTTTACTGGTAAAATCGAAAAAACGTCCCCTGAAACTTTGGAAAATTATAATAGATGTGTGTCATTGAATATTCCAATTAACCAAATTGCTACCTTTGAAGATTTTGAAAAATTTAATATAGATTTTAGCAAGTACGATCTAATTGTTGATGCTATTTTTGGAGTTGGATTTAGAGGAATTGTTCGTGGATGGTTTGCAGATCTTTTTAGATTTTTAAACGATCAACAAATTCCTATTGTAGCAATTGATATTTCCAGTGGAATTGAAGCAGATACCGGAAGAGCAAAGAATGCTTTGAAAGCCCAAAAAACATATACGATGGCAGCTTATAAACAAGGTCAATTCCTTGAGGAAGGACGAGATCGAAGTGGAAAAGTAGAAATAATTGATATTGGAATTCCAAAAGAATTATTTAAAAAATTTCCTCCTAAAACAAAATTAGTAACAGAACAAAACGTAAAATTTCCTATGAGAAAAATACTCAGTCACAAAGGAGATTATGGAAGAATTGCCATAATTGCTGGTTCTCCCGGATTTTCTGGAGCAGCAGTAATGTCATCTCGAGCAGCTTTACGTTCCGGTGGAGGATTGATAACATTATTCCACCCAAAAAGTATGGAGCTTATCTTTGAAACACAGCTTCTTGAAGTGATGACCTTTGCAATGCCTGAAATTGATTCAAGCTACGATTGGGAAACAATTAAAGAAAATTTAAAGTCAAAGGATGTCTTATTAATTGGTCCCGGCTTGGGAACTTCAACAAAAGCAATTGAATTGTTTACAAACATTATAAAATTTTGGGACAAACCATTAGTGATTGATGCTGATGGTTTGAATATTCTTGCGGAAAATAAAAAGTTATTGAAACTACTAAAAGGAAAACCTGTTATTATAACACCACATATTGGTGAATTCTCAAAATTAGCAGAAATTTCCAAACAGGATATTTTAAATGCTCAAATGCAACATATTCAAATGTTTGCAAAAAAGTATGAAATATCAATTTTATTGAAAAGTTCTACGACAATATTTTGTGATGGGGAAAAATTTGTTTTAGATATATCTGGTAATGATGGACTTGCAACAGGTGGAAGCGGAGATGTGTTAGCCGGAATAATTGTTTCGTTTTTAGGGCAAAAACTGGATATTAATAATTCTGCAATCTCAGCATCATATCTTATGGGAAAAACTGCTGAAAAACTTGCATTAATCCGCAAACCGGCATCAATCATACCATCGGATATTATCGAAAATTTATTTGTTTATTAAACCTAACCCAGATGAACTGGAAAAGATAGAACCACGAAAGACACGAAAAAAGAAAATGAAAAAATTACTTTGTGAATCATTTCTGAAAAAGAATTACACTATAAGTGATTGTAATATTTTACCAAAAGATTCTAAAATCAAATATAAGAATTCTAAAATTACTTGTTTGAAATTTGTATTTTCCAGTTTATCTTGGTTAGATTAAAGGAGAACGAAAGAGGGAAAATGAAAATATTAGTAAAAAATTGTGCCATAATTCCAATGACTGATGAGAACATTTTTGTTTCAAATGCGTCAATTGGAATAGAAAAAGGAAAAATTTCGTTTATCGGTGAAGTGCCACCAGATTTTATCCCAGATAGAATTCTAAATGGTTATAATAAGCTTGTTTTGCCGGGATTAATAAATTCACATACCCATATTCCAATGTCACTTTTGCGAAATTATGCTGATGACCTTGCTCTGGAAGACTGGTTATTCAAAAAAGTGATGCCGATAGAAGACAAGTTCACGGAAAATGATGTTTACTGGGGAAGTATGTTAAGCATTGCCGAGATGATTTTATCTGGCACGACTTGCTTCAATGATATGTACTATATGATGGATGAGGAAGCAGAAGCAGTACAAATCGCTGGTATCAGAGCAGTTTTAGGAATTGGAATTGGTTCTTCAGCAATAAGTAAAAACAAATTTGAGAAATCAATTCAATTTTATAAAGATTGGCACAATAAAGCTGAGGGGAGAATTACAATAACCATTGACCCCCATGCTATTTACACTTGTTCTAGAGATAGTTTAATAGAATCAATGAGAATTGCAGAATCTCTAAAAGTTCCTCTTCACATTCACCTTTCCGAATCCAAAAAAGAGGTGAATGATTCTATCAAAAAGTATGGGGAAACTCCGATTAAATATTTATATGATTTAGGTTTTTTTGAAATTCCTACTCTGGCAGCTCATTGTGTGTACGTTACTGATCAGGATATTGATATTTTAGTAAATAATAAAGTCACGGTTTTACATAATCCATCTAGCAATCTAAAATTAGCAAATGGTATCGCACCGATTCAAAAAATGTTGGATGCAGGAATAAATGTGGCTTTAGGAACTGATGGAGCTGCTAGCAACAACAATCAAAATATGTTTGAAGAAATTCATCTTGCAGCTCTTCTTGGGAAAGTATCGCCCTTAGATGCTGAAGCAATTTCCTCTTATGATGCTTTGCATATGGCTACTCGGAATGGAGCAAGAGCTTTGAATTTATTAGGAAGTATCGGCACTATAGAAATTGGAAAAAAAGCCGACTTAATTATTGTAAACGTTGATAAACCTCATTTTTATCCTCACCATAACCTTGTTTCTGCGATGGTTTACTCTGCCCAAGCTGCGGATGTGGAAAGTGTGATCGTAGATGGTAATATTTTGATGGAAAGACGAGAGTTGAAAACAATTGATATTAAAGAAGTTTATTATGAGATAGATAAGATTAAGGAAAAATTGTTTTGAAACAAAACTCTCGCAAAGTCACAAAGTTTTGCAATTAGTTTTTGAGGAAAAAAATAAAGATCAATCGTTTAAACCCATGTTTACCAGTTTAGACATTCCTAATTCCATAATTTACTGTTATGAAAAGA
>JAIORE010000223.1 GCA_021108315.1 Candidatus Cloacimonadota bacterium | reverse complement strand
AAAGTCAAACTTTAAGAGTCCTCCAGTAGAACTGGAGGTTTACTTATTGTAATTAGCGAAATTGCAAGGTGATATTGAGCAACGAGATGATATTACGGTTTTGGGAGTTTTGTTAACATAAATTTTTGTGGTTACTATGAATTTCGAGACTGTTCAAATTAGCTCATTGCAATTTATAGAATTAGGTTTTTATGGGAATACAAAGTACATATTTTGATATAAAAAGATTTGTTTCACCAATTGACAAAAAAGTTAAAAACTTTTTTTTCACCAATTTAATTGAGAAGCCCACGATTTTAATCGTGGTAATATTATGCGGTAACAACAATAGCCGACTTTAGTCGTAAAAACTTCAATAGTTTCATCATAACTATTCTCCATTGTTTTCAGTGTCCATTTTCTTTTACGACTAAAGTCCGGTAGGAATGATTCCGGATTGTCCCACGATTGAAATCGTGGATTTCTTTATGGAATATTTTTCTTTTAGCTTTTTTTACTTCCGAAAGAATATCAAGACAAAGAAAAATTTGCAATGTTACCAAATATATAACCGCTAACTTATTGAAAAAATGGAGTGAAATGTAAACAGCTCTCTAAATTTTTAAAAATTTAGAATAAAAAAAATATAGACACACTATACTGGTCTTGAGTTTGTTGATAAAATTAGAAAATCTTATAAATTTTAGATTTGTGTATAAAACTTAAAATATTAATAGATACTTCTCGGAAGCATATTTAAAACTCCCTGCTAATAAAGGAATAATTATGAAATCATTATTTATTAAAAAAACAAAATCAACACCTGAAATAGATTTTAATTATAAAAAAAAGCTTCTTCGAATGACTGGTGAATCATTTCCAGAAAATGCAAGACATTTTTATAAAGATACGCTTATTTGGATATCAGAATATTTTCAAGACAAAACAAAAGATAACATTTTTGACCTAAAAATTACATATTTGAATACGAGCAGTTGTAAAATTGTAACTGAGATTTTAGAAATGATACAAGATTTCCACGATTCGAAAGGGAAAATTAATCTTAACTGGTATTATGAAGAAGATGATGAAGCCAGTAAAGATAATGGTGAAATCTTCTTAGAAGATCATACTTTTCCATATGTATTAATCCCTTTTTTGGATGAATAAACAAACGTATGAAAGAAATGCTATGAAATATTGTTCACTTCCTATGAAGAAGAAGAAAGAAAAATTGTCTGAACCACTGATTTTCACAAATTAGTTGATTTCGCTGATTCGTTAAAAATCTCGAGTTGAGTTTTGTTGAAACTGAAAAGAAAAAGCTCCAAAAGAGAGCACATAGAAAAAGAAGATTGAGAAAAAATAAACAGAATTGCAAAGTAACTTTTAATAATGAAATCTAACATTTCCCAGTTCGTTTATTCTATCTAACTTATTGGAAAGATTAGAAATATAATTTGAGAAAGCAGATTTTTTTAAAACTATGATAATATGCTTATTTTCCATATTGAACTCATTTCCCAGTGAAATAAAAAAGAAATTTCACTGGGAAAACTGTTATCCTTCTCTTAATTTCAAGAGAAGGAACATGAGAAAAGCAGAAAGAGTAAAATCCCTCTAACTCCCCTTCGTAAGGGGAGAACTACTCTCTTCCCCTTACGAAGGGGAAGGATTGGGAATGAGATTAGAGAGAAAAAGAGGAAGAGTTTGAAAAATTGAAAATGAAGTGAGAAATGTTAGACAAAATGATATTGTCGTGCTAGGGATTTAAATGCAGAAGTAAACATTTATTTTTTTATAATTCTAATCCGTTTATAGGAGATATTTCGTGATAAACATCAAAGCAGTAAAGAAAAACTGGTTCAGATACATACTTTTCTTTTTACTTTTCCTACGTATCCTAATATTAATCTTTGAATTGAATCATAAAGGCTATTCAGTAGATCATAGAAACTCTTATGTTTTTTTTGAGGGTCGAAAAGGAGAAAACTTTGATGGAATAAACATATCTTCCCGTAAAATAAAAATATTTTTCCCTGAAATATATCCCCATTTTTTCCAAAAAGATAGACCATCAATTCAGTCATCGGAAAAATCTAAAATGAAAAGTGATAGCCTCAGACATCAGGAAGATTCTAAAGAAACACGTTTTTATCTTATATCTTATGGCTATGTCTCAAATGAGCTATTAAAGAGAATTTCTGAGACAAAAAATGATAAACTAGAAAGTAAAGTTTTAAAAAAAGAACTGTATACTCTCCTTAAACAGAATTCCTTTCAAGACTCAATAAAAACTACATTATTATATAATAATAAAATATATGAATTTTATACAAGCAAAACTAAGGGATATTCTTTATTTACAAATATTTTAAATAATCGGCAAAATCCAAAAAAATTGCTGTTAGATCTGGTTTACATTTCATCTGGTTCATATTATGGAATTGAAATTATTTTGTTTTTGCTTGCCCTAACAATTTCAAGTTTTTATGTGAAATTACTTGATCTAAGGACAACTGTTGAGAAATATGTTTTTGGACTAATTGTTCTACATTTGTTACCTATTTATTTTTTGAAAGCAAATTATATTATGCTAGTAAATTTAGATTTAACCCCAATTCTTAATGCTATTTCCTGGGCTATTATCAACTTAATTATATTAAATACTATCAATAAACCAAATAAATTAATCAAAATCTTTAAGTTTATTTCAATAATATGCCCGTTTCTTGCCTTTTTTTTCGTATTTTTAGACTTTTTCATAAGTAATATCTTAATTGCTATTTTTATCATTTCTGGAATTATCGCAAAAAAACAAATGTCTGAATTCAGGAAAATAATATACAAAAAATGGGATCATTTAGCTACTGTTCCACTAATTCGAGCTGCGATTTTTGCTTTAGAACTCTACTTGATAAATCACTTTATTTATCCCTATATTGATGCACAATTTATTCAAGATTTGAACATTTTTATTGTTTACATATTTATTTCGATAATTTTCAATTTTGTGGCTATGATGTGCGTTGGACCTGCAGCAATTTTTAATATTGATTTAAAAAAATACATCATTATTAAAAAAGCATATTATTTCTTTTCATTTTATTCCCTATTAATATCTTTAATTTGGTTTATCGTTTTTTCCTTGAACTTTGAACCCAATATAGTTTTAATATTTTTATTGGCATATCTCATCTTAAAACTAGTATTCTTAAGATTGAAATTCCTTGAACCAATCAAATTTGATGTAAAAAAAGAAATTTCAGTTTACTTATCAGTAGCATTTAAACAAATATCTATCAAAGAATTATCTGAATTTACAATTTCATTTTTATCTGAAAAATTTAATAAAACTAATTTTGCATTTATTTCTCATAGGATAAAATATGGACATGATTTTAATGAATTCTTTGAAGCAATTGATCTTGTACCTGTGGAAATAGAATATTTGAACTTGGATATTGAACGGAGTAATATAACGAAATTTGCTAACCCTTTTCCTGAAGAACCGGATGAAAATGAGATCAAACTTTTTTTCCGAATCAAAATTGATGAAAATATGAAATTATTTTTTGTTGCAGGAAGTTCATCGAAATTGTTTTGGATCAAAGAAGAAGCAGATTTTATTTTCGAAATTACGAAAATATTCCAAAATGCTTTAGATGCAATTAATCTTAACATCCGTTTCAGAAATAAGCAAATTGCTTTTGAAAAAGAGATGGAAAAGGCTCGTAATCAACAAGAATATTCTAAAGTTTTAGAAGGGAAAAACTTTCAACTCGCTGAAGAAAAACAAAAAATCCTCGATTCAATCGAATATGCTTCCTTAATACAGAATTCAATCCTACCCAGAAACAAAGAAATTTCGGAATACATAAAAGATTATTTCATTTTCTGGAAACCTAAAGATATTGTCGGAGGAGATTTCTACTGGTTTTTTCCAATTCCAGAAAGTAAAAACTACATAATTTCGGTAATAGATTGCACTGGTCACGGAGTTCCGGGAGCTTTTATGAGTATGACAGCAAATAGTATTCTAAACAATATCGTTCGAGAAAAGAAAATCTATGAATCGGATAAAATACTTAACTTTCTCCACAAGGAAATCCGTTATACACTGCGTCAACAATCCAGAGAAGCCCAGCAGGATGGAATGGATATTAGTATTTGTTATATTGATGTTAATTCTCAGAAAGTACATTTCTCGGGAGCAATGCAGTCAATTTATTTTGTAAATGGAGAAAACGGAGAAGTAGAAAAAAAAATTGAGAGAATTCGCGGAAATCGTTTTTCTATTGGTGGAAGACAGAAAGAAAAAGAGCGGATTTTTACAAATCATATAACCCATTATAATTCAGGTGATAGTATTTATCTTTTGAGTGACGGACTTGCCGATCAGAAAGTAAAAATTTCCGGTAAAGAACAAAGATTTAAAACCAAACGAGTGAAAGAAATGCTATTGAAATATTGTTCACTTCCCATGAAAGAGCAGAAAGAAATAATTGAGGAAAAATTAGCGGAATTGCAAGGTGATATTGAGCAACGAGATGATATAACTGTATTTGGAATCCGTTTGATATAAGATTGAAATACTAACAAGGTAATTTTTATTAATCTTTATATAGTAAATATTTGTGGACAAACTCAGATAAATTTTACATTTGTCATTGAAAAAATTATAGGCATTATTTTACAAAAGCAATAGGAAGGAGCGATTATGAATTCAGAAATTCCAATTGATTGTTTCAATATATTCACGATCATGGATAAGAGCGATGTTATCTTTTCTTATAAAGGTCCTGTAACTCAAGATATTTTAGTTGCAGTAGGAGATTCCATAAAAGAAAAATTTCGTTCAAATGATGTAGGAAATACTATTGTTAAAAAGATTTTTGCGATATTCATTGAAGAGGCTCAAAATGTTCTGAAATATTCTTTTGATAAGGAATTACAAAATGACGATCAAAGTTCTGGAATTGGACTTATAGGCGTCGGTAAAAAAGAAGAACATTACTATTTTGTTTTCAGTGGAAATGTTATGAAAAAATCTGACGTTGAAAAAATAAAAACTAAAATTGATCATATCAATTCATTAAAGGATGATGAATTACGAAAATATTACAAAGAAAGTCGAAAAAATGGAACATTAACCGAACAAGGTGGTGCAGGACTCGGCTTTATTGATATGGCACGGAAATCAGGAAGACCTTTGTCATACGGATTTAAAGAACTTGATGAAAATAGAGCTTTTTTTGAAGTTTTGATTAAAATTCCATGCTAAATGAGGAGAATTGATGAAATCATTATTTATTAATAAAACAAAAGCTACCCCTGAAATTAATTTTAACTATGAAAAAAATTATCTACAAATAGTTGGTGAATCTTATCCTGAAAATGCTAGAATTTTTTTCAAAGATTCTTTAGCATGGATATCTGAATATTTAGAGGACAAGAATAGGAATATAGTTTTCGATTTAAAAATAACCTATTTGAACACAAGTAGTAGCAAAATAGTGACTGAAATTTTGGAGTTTTTGCAAGATTACCATAATTCAAATGGAAAAATCCTTTTGAACTGGTTTTATGAAGAGGATGATGAAGATAGCAAAGATAATGGAGAAATTTTTCTGGAAGATCATACTTTTCCTTACGAACTTATCCCTTTTCTGGATGAATAATTAATGAAAAGTCATTTCAATGATACTTATGATAAAGAGATAGAAATCCTCAAAGACGCTCAAAGTATTCTTGAAAATGAAGATATTTCAAAAGAAAATTTATTAGACAATTATAAGATTCTTATAAAAAATTATAAAAAATTACTGAAAATATTAAAAACGATTTCCAGAATTGGTGACAACCAACAGCATCGTTTAAATTCAATTACAGAAAGACTTGGCAGATATGTTTCTTATCAGTTATTCAAAAAAATCACTCAAGGCAAAGAAAAAGTTAAAATTAAAACTACCAGAAAAAAATTAACTGTTTTTTTTTCTGATATTAAAGATTTTTCTTCAATTTCTTCCAATTCTGAAGGAGAAGCTTTATCAACTTTTTTGAACTTATACCTTGAAGAAATGACAAAAATCATCAATAAATGGGGTGGAACTTTAGATAAATATATCGGTGATGCTATCATGGTTTTTTGGGGAGATCCCTATTTTATCTCTGATGAATATCATGCATTACGTTGCGTGAGTATGGCAATTGAGATGAAACACAAAATGAAAGATTTACAAAAAATCTGGTTTGAGCAAGGCTATCAAGAACCACTTCATATTCGTATCGGAATTGCCACAGGATTTTGTACAGTGGGAAATTTCGGATCTTCCGAAAGAATGGATTATACAATAATCGGAAATGCCGTCAACCTTGCTTCCAGATTAGAAAGTCATGCAGAAGTTGATGAAATTTATATAAGCCATGAAACTTGGGGATTAGTAAAAGATAAAATCTCCTGTGCCCCTTATGTTTCATTGGATATCAAGGGTTTCCATCAAAAACAAATAGTTCATAAAGTCCTTGGTTTTAAAACAAATGAAAAATCTGTTGAAAACACGATGATGATTGATAGTGCTGAAAAAGGGATAAAAGTTGAAATTGATTTTGCAAAAGCGGAACAAGATACACTACAGAAAATAGTAAAAATTATTAGTAAAAAATTAGAAAATTAATCAGGAGAAAAAATGCCAGAAATGATTTCTTATTGCGGATTGGCTTGTCATGAATGTGGAGCCTTCATCGCTACTCAAAATAATGACGATGCAAAAAGAAAAGAAGTTGCTAAAGCTTGGTCAAGAGAATTTGAAGCAAACATTAAACCGGAAGATATCAATTGTAACGGATGTACTTCTCAAAGTGAAAACCTGTTTAGCCACTGTTTTGAATGTGAAATAAGGAAATGCGGAATAAAGAAAAAGGTTGTTAATTGTGGGATTTGTAACAACTATCCCTGTAAAATAATAAATGATTTTCATCAATTTGTTCCAGAAGCAAAGAAAAGATTGGATGAGATAAAATCATTAAATTAAGATAATTTCACTACAAAGAACACTGAAACACAGAGAAAAGATGAGATCAAAAGTATATTTTACTAAAGATATTTCTCAAGAAGGTGTATTAAAAATATTTTCAAAAATTGACGATAATATTTCCGGTAAAGTTGGAATTAAGCTGCATTTTGGAGAAGAGGGAAATAAAAACTTTCTTGATCCGAGTTTAATAAAAAAACTCATACATAAATTACAAGCTTCTCTTTTGGAAACAAATGTATTATATATCAGCAAACGCAGATACACCGAAAGCCACCTAAAGCTTGCCAAAGAACATGGTTTTGATTTTGCTCCAATTGATATTTTAGATTCTGCTGGTGATATAATTATTCCTGCCAAATTAAATCATTTCCAAGAAATTAAAGTTGGGAAAAATTTGCTTAATTACAACAGCGTTATTGTCTATTCACATTTTAAGGGACATATCATGACTGGTTTTGGTGGAGCTATCAAAAATGTTTCTATGGGTTTGGCTTCATTAGCTGGAAAGATGGCTCTTCATGCTTCAGCAATTCCAAAATATAATCCGTCTTCTTGTACAAAATGTACAAAATGTATTCCTGAATGTCCGGGAAACGCAATTTCAATTAATCCCTTATTTATAAATGCTGATAAATGTATTGGTTGTGGAAAATGTATCGTCGTTTGTCCCACCGGATCATTTCAAGTGCCATGGGGAAGTACAAAACTTGATATTTTTATGAAGAGATTAGTTGATTATGCCAAAGGAATTTCAGACATCCAAAAAATGGTTTACATAAATGTTCTAGCCAATATTTCTAAAGATTGTGATTGCGATTCCTCAGCTCATCCACCTTTTATGGAAAATATTGGAATTCTTGCTTCCACAGATATTGTGGCAATTGATAAGGCAAGCTGGGATTTGGTAAATAAATTTAATCAAAGTGAAGATACTTTCTTAGAACTGAATTCAGTTAGTGGAATAGAACAGCTTATTTATGCAAATGAGATTGGGCTTGGCAATATAGAGTATGATTTGATTAATAAATAACTAATAATGAATAGTGAATAATGAAAAGAAGCTGAAATCGCTTGTTGGTTGGTGGTGAAGAACGAGAAATAAAGTGTTGATTTTTTAAATCTTGAAAATCAATTAATCATACAAATCATAGTTCAGACATTTTCTCATTTCAAATTTATAATTTGACCATTGTGTCCTATTTGTCACATTTTTCCTTTACAATAAATAATTCAATTTAAAAAATGCAAAAATCCGGAAATTTTAAAATAATCTGAGATAAAAATCTCAAGTCGAGTTTTGCACTAACAGTTAATCTTAAATATTGATGAATGTACACAAAATCCGACTCGGGATTTAGCTGGTTGCTTATGAAAAAATATCAAATAATAAAAAAACTTGGAAAAGGAACATTTTCAAATGTGTTTCTAGTAAAAAACAACCATTCCGAACTTTTTGTAAAAAAGGAATTCATTAACCTAACCTATTCTGAAGCTATGCGTGAATTTATGTTTATCAAGCAATTCAAAGATGAACATATTGTTAAAGCTGTTGAATTCACAGAAAAACCTGTTCCTTCTCTCATTTTGAAATATATTGAAGGTGATCAGCTTAAATTTGAAAATCTTTTCACAGAAAAACAAAAATATAAAATTCTAAGTGAAATAACAAATCTCATAGCTCAAATTCATTCCACCGGCATTTGCATCAATGATATAAAAGCAGAAAATATTATCATCAACAGAAATGAACCATACCTTATTGACCTTGGTCTTGCTACCGTGAACCTTTTTCAAGATGAGCATTTTAGAGGAACTTTGTCTTACGCTGCTCCAGAAAAACTCTTATATAATAAAAATCAGTTCAAAGCAGATATTTTCGCACTGGGAATTTTAACCATTTATTTTATGGAAGGATTTTTCATCTCTGATAAACATTCTCCAGATTCATATAAAAATTTATTATCTGATAAAAATAAGTGGAAAAAGGCAATTAGCGAAAAACTTTTAATAGATTCTTTCATAAAAAGTATGATAGCCTTTGACCCATCAGGGCGACCATCAATACAGGAAATCTCAGATTTTTTTTGTGAAAAAGCAGGATATTCATTAGAAAAAAATAATACATTAATTATCAAAAATCATATTTTTCCTTCACAATTGCGAAGTGCAGAAAAACTTACTAAAAATAACTATTTGGAAATTCATCCTTTTGATGGAATAGAACAAATTATTAATCTATTTTCACTCAGAGTTTCCTCGTATAATAAACTATTGATAATTTTAAAAGAATCAGATTTCATTTCACAACCGCAACAGTTTTATAAGAATATTACATCAATTTGTAAAAAAAATATAAATAATTTTCCAAGTTTAATAAGTTTTATTAAAAAAACTGAAAAGCATTTCTTCCTTCTTATTCGAGATATTCAAAACTATCCTTCTGATGCTTTTGAACAATTAACTCAAATTGAAACTGGAATTTTTATTTTGAGAATTATTGAACAAAAAAATATCCATTTTGTCAATACTAATGAATATATTTCGTTGATAAATTTGCTGCAAACAGATAGAGTTCAAGCAAAGTATTTGTTTAAATTGTACAAAAAAATGAGTATTTTTGAGTGCAGAAAAATATTAATTGAGCAATTTAGTAAAAAAGTTTCAGCAGTTTCAGAAAACATTTTAGTAGATTTTTTAAACTTTATTGGTACACCTCTCCCCTATTTTTTTGCAATGAAAGTTATTGATAATTTTAACGATTGTTTTCGAGAAGCAGTCGAAAAATATCAAATAATTTATGACGGAAATTATTTATCGTCTTTATCTCAAAATGTAAATAAAACAAAAATTTCAAAAAAAATATTCGAAAAAGCTCTAAAATTTTCAGAAGAGATGAATCTCTATAAAATCAGCGGAATCTTGGCTTATCGTAATAATCAAAAAGAAAAAGCTCTTGCCTTCTGGGAAAAAGAGATAACAGAATACATTCAAAAACACTACTATCATTCGGCACTTTCTTTCTTAAATTGGTTGAAAAGTAAATTTCAAAATATAGAACTATCAAATAAATTATCCAAAAAAGAAGCATTTCTGTATAGAATTCTGAATCAAAAAGAAGAAGCTCTGAATATTTATAACGAATTGGAAGAAAAAACTGAAAATATTGAGAGGGCAATCATTCAAGTGGATAAAGCTATTGTCTTGGAAGAGATGAAAAAATTTGAAGAAGCACTGCGAATCTACAGAAAGGCTACAAAGATTTTTAGGAAAAATAATGAAATTAAATCGTTACTTCGAGCTCAAAATAACTATGCTTCTGTCCTCTTAAAATTAAATAAGTGGAAAAAAGCTGAACAAGAATTTCTTGAAATACTGAATCTCGCAGAAAAAGAAAATGATAAAGCCTATATCGCTATAGCGAGTTTGAATCTAGCAGAAGTGAATCAAACTATGGGAGAATGGAAAAAAAGTTTACTCTTTGCTCGAAAAGCTGCTGAACTTTCAGCAAAATACAATCGTTTTCAATTTCAAATATTAGCAGATTTGATGGCAATCACCTGTCAAATAGCTCTTGGTAAAAGCATTGATTTTGAAAAAATATTAATTCAATTGGCGAAACATCCAAAATTAAGCGAGAATCCACAGTTAGAAAATCAAGTTATTCCCAAAATATATTTCTTACTTTGCTTATTAGATTCATCCGAAAAAGATAAAATATTTAAACTTCAAGTGCATAAAATTCAATCGGGAAATGAAAAGGAGCTTTTTTTTCAAGCTTATCAACACAAATATTTTCATAAAACTTCGATAATTGCAGAAAAAAGTTCGGATAAAATATTAATTTCCATTTTAAAAAATGACACCACGATGATAATTAAGCATCTTAATAAATTGCTCAGAGCCGGAGATATTTTTCAATATTTAGAATTATCCTATTTTCTTTTATATCATTGCAATTGGGATGATGATAAACTTTTTTTAAATATCAACGAAACTCTCAAGGTTCATTCATTCCTACCATTAGAAAATATTTTAAATTCCCGAAATAAAAAAAATAAATTACCGGTTCATCTTCCTGAACTTTGGGAAACCATAACAAATATCCATAAACAGCAAGATTATCAAGCGACTTTGGAATCTGTTTTAAAAGGGTTGATAGAAATTGGGAAATTAGAAAGAACAATTTATTTTCATTACAATAATAAAAATATCGAACCTATCTTAGGAATTGATAACAACCTGCATTTATTAGACTTAAACTCACTGCGAATAAGTAAAACAATTCTAAAAGAAACAGTTTCAGAAAGCAAATTAAAATTTTTTACAAACCTTCAAGAGGACATTCCTTTCGATTTTAATTCCAGTATTTTTGGATTGGGATTGCGAACAGCATTTTGTTTCCCCGTTTTTTCCAATCAAGAGATAATTGGTGTGATATATGCTGATGATACTAATGAACGAGAATTTTCTCCGGATGACAGACAAATTTTGAAAACACTGATGATTCAAGCTCAATCCGCTTTGGAAAGGTCTGAATTAATTAGAAGAGTGAATGATAACATTGAGATCAGCACTCTTGAAAAATCGCAAACATATGGTGAAATCATTGGAATCAGTAAAAAAATGCGTGAGATATTTCTTTTGATTCAAGCTGTAGGAAAACACAATGTCAATGTGCTGATTGAAGGAGCTACCGGAAGTGGAAAAGAACTTATTGCTAGAGCATTACATCGAAATTATGCACCATCCAAACCATTCATTGCTTTGAACTGTGCTGCTATTCCCAAAGATTTGATCGAAAGTGAATTATTCGGCTATAAAAAAGGAGCTTTCACCGGAGCTTCTCAAGATAAAAAAGGGACAA
Organism: Candidatus Cloacimonadota bacterium; assembly: GCA_021108315.1. Classification (GTDB taxonomy): domain Bacteria; phylum Cloacimonadota; class Cloacimonadia; order Cloacimonadales; family TCS61; genus JAIORE01. Next base: position 27,570 of record JAIORE010000223.1, on the reverse strand, counting down.
TCGAATCAGCAAATGAAGGAACACTTTTTTTAGATGAAATTTCGGAACTTCCTTATGATTTGCAAGCAAAAATTTTACGAGTTATTCAAGAGAGAAAAATCACCCCACTTGGATCTTCCCAAGAAATTCCGGTAAATATTCGAGTGCTTGCTGCTACAAATAAAAATTTGGATAAATTGATAGAAACAAACAATTTTAGAGAAGACCTCTATTACCGGCTCAAAGTAATTCGGATTTCAACACCTTCTTTAAAGGAACGCAAAGATGATATTCCATTATTAATAAACTATTTTATTGAAAAATTCAATTTAAAATTTAACAAAAAAATAAGAGGAATATCACAACAAACTATAAAATTACTTCAAAATAAAGATTGGCAAGGAAATGTGAGAGAATTGGAAAATGAGATTGAAAAAGCAGTTTTGCTTTCTAATAATGATATTTTAAATTCTGAAGATTTTGAAGTAAATTCTGAAGATCTTTCTTATTCTATTACAGATCATATTCCAATAATATGGTCGGATTACAAAAACTTTAGAAAAGACTTTGTAGACCGTCTTGATCAACAATATGTAAAAAAACTATTAGAAAAAACAGATAACAAAATAAATAAAGCCGGTTTATTAGGAAAAATCGAAAGAAAACAGATATATCGTATATTGGACAAGTCGAAGAGTCTTTAATGTCTCTATGTGTCCTATATGTCTCTTCGGCTAATATCATTCTTTCCCTTTGTTGTACTGATATTCAAAAAGAATATTGCATTTGGAGTAATTTTATTCGTGTCCTTAATGACTCTTCCCGAAATTTCCTCTTCTTAGTTTTTCCTATCTATCTCTCTATGATTTATGTAGTTACAAATTTCTTTGATATTTTTTGTTATTGGTATGGATTATGCGAATATGATGAAGAAAGAAACACACCTCCCGGCTAAAGCCGTACTCCTCTGTGTTTTCTCTGTGCTCTCTGTGTGCTCTGTGGTTAAATTTTTTGTTAGTTTTATTAGATGCAAAATTAAAAATTGAGGTAATTATGAAAAACCGTTTGTTATTTCTGGTGATTTTCAGTTTTCGTTTGCTGTTCTCGGCAACTATCACTGGTTCTATTGTAAATGAAACCGGAAATCAGGTTATAAATGCAAATGTTGTAATTATCGAAATGTCAGAAGATAACGGTTCATTCTTTCCAACTTGGCAACAAGAACCGATTATTTCTGAAACCTTTTTAGAAAACACATATCTAATCGAAAATATTCCTGCTGGGAATTATATTATTTATGCATTTGCTCCTCTTTTTGATACCGTTTACTATAATAATTCTCTCAATTGGCAAAATGCTGATATTTTTACACTAACGGAAGATTCATATATTGAAAACATTGATTTTACCTTATCAAATCCTCTGACTTATGAATTGAGTGGTGTAGTAAGTGATTATAATACAGATAGTTTACCGGAAGTTAGATTTGACATCATTTCTTTGAAGCAAAATTTTTATTCATTTGAAACTACTATCACTAATGAAGCAGGCTTTTATCAAACTAATATCCCTTCCGGAGATTATATTTTTGCAGTATCTCATCTCACGGAAAATTTGTTTTATGAAGTATTGTTTTATAATAATTCAAATGCTTTTTTAGATGCTGATATAGTCCATATTGAGCAATATAGCGAAAATTATGATTTTAATTATGAAGAGCTGGATAGTTGGGGAAATTATCTCAGTGGTATTATTTTTGATGATGGAGAAATACCTGAATATCCCGTTTTTATATCTGTTTCAAGCGAAGAAGACGATTGGGAAAAAGCTACATTAATGAAATCAGATGGAAGTTTTATCATTTCAGGATTAAATAATGGAACTTATCATTGCTACGCAGTCTCAGATTTCTCACCACCTGTATTTCCTCAAAATATATTTGATTGGGAATCTGCTTTCACAATAAATATTGAAGGAAATGTAGAAGATATTAATTTTGAGATCAAGCAAAACAACATCTTCGGAGTTTTATCTTTGGATGGATTTGTAACAGATTTACATGGAAATCAGATTCAAAATGTATCTGTGATTTTACTTAATGATCTGGGAGAAATAAGCGGATACTGCCAAACCAATCATTTCGGCTTTTTTGAAATCCAACATATTGTTCCTGATAATTATCAGATAATGATAACAAAACTGAATTATACAACTCAAATCCAGGAAATTTCAATTTCAGATGATGAAACGATGAATTTTGCAATTGAAAACCTTTCATTATTAGACCCAACTACTATTCCAGACAAAATGGAATTCTATCTTTCAAATTATCCCAATCCATTTAATCCAAGCACGACGATTTTGTTTAAAATCCCGAGTCGAGTTTTGGATCAAAACCCGACTCGGGATTTTAAGAACACTCGAATTGAAATCTACAACATTAAAGGACAGAAGATAAAAGAATTAGAAATTAGTCCCGAAAGCATTCGGGAGAAATTGGGAATTAATGAAGTTGTCTGGAACGGAACCGACAACAATAATAAATTTGTTTCTTCAGGAATATATTTGTATAAACTGAAAAATGACAAATATTCGGATTTAAAAAAAATGATTTTATTAAAATAGTGACATCCAGTGAATAACGAATAGTGAATAGTAAAAAAGGTAGATATTAGTTTAGAAAAATAGAATTTATCAAGATTATGATAAACTGTTTCTTCTTTAAAACTCATCCTGCTGCCCTTCTCTTAAATCCAAGAGAAGGAACATAAGAAAAGCAGGAAGAAAAAAGACTGGAATCATCCCTCACTTTAGATGAGAAGAAGGAAATAGGAAGAATTTGAAAAAATGATTAAATCTGTTGCTGGTTGTTGTAGAAAAAATTAATATCTTTTTCAAATTTATAATTTAACAATGGAGGTTATTATGTTTAAAAAAATGGTATTTACCGCATTCCTAATTACAATTATTTCTTGTTTTTCTTATGAATGGAATCAAATCGGACCTATGGGCGAAAATATCTTGAATTACAAAACAACATCTATCGGAGATGTTTTCTGTACAGATCACGGATTTTACACTGGTTGGAATCAAAATTGGCAGTTTTATAGCGTTGGAGAGCTTCCCGTCGTTGATGTAGATGAAATTCATCCGGAATTTCTAATAGTCTTATGTAATGGCGGAAGTTGGTCAGATGGACTTTATAAATTTGATACAAATTCCTTTGAATTTGAGCTTATGGACTATGTTGTTAAACCCAATTTCATCTACCGTACAAATGATGGCTTTTATGTTGGATTTGAATATGGAATATTATTTTCTTCTGATTGTTTAAGTTGGACAGAAATCCCTTTTTTTAACGGAATGAAGATAGAATCAATGATTACAAATGGTTCTCACTTTGTTGCAACAAAAACCGATATGCCTACTGCAATTTATATTTCAGATGACAATGGAGAAACTTGGCAAGAATCTTCTCACATCGTCACAAATCTGGGAATGATTGATCTTGCTTATGATTATAATGATAAACTTTATGGTGTTTTCGGAGGTTATTCAAATTCTTCAGGATTGTGGTCATCGGAGGATTATGGAGACCATTGGCAATTTGAATATTATGTTGATAACTTGAACGCTGTATATTTTATGGATGGCAGAATTTTCATCGGATGGCAAGAATCGTGGGATTGGGAGGGAGTCGCTCAGTATGATTCTGAAACACATCAAATTAATATGATGAACGAAGGTTTAGGAAATCTACAGATAAATAAATTCAGTACTAATGATATGATTGATTGTCTGAATATTGTTTGTTGCACAATGTCTGGTGCTTATATGTGCTATGATTTTGAAATTACGAATTCTGAGATTGAGACCTTAAATCATATAGATATAGCTTTAGATAATTACCCTAACCCATTCAATCCTTCCACAACGATTTCATTTTCTTTAACCACAGAGAATACCGAGTTAAAAATATATAATCTAAAAGGGCAAACTATCCGAAAATATTCAATATTAAATAATCAATCTTCAATCGTTTGGGATGGTAGAGACGATAAAGGAAATATAGCTTCATCAGGAATTTATCTGTATAAATTGAAAAATAGTAGATTTACAATTTCAAAAAAAATGATCTTGATGAAGTAAAAAATCGAAAGTTATAACTTTCTAAGGAGATAAGATGAAAATGAAATATTTGTTTTTCCTGCTTTTAATATTGCCTTCTTTATCATTTACCTATAGTTGGCAAAGCATCGGTCCTAATGATATTGAAGCAAACAATTTTTATGTCTGGGGTGGTGGAATTGCTTACGAGATAATCTGTACATCTAATGGAATGTTGGTGAATATCAATAATAACTGGCAGGAATTTAGCTATGGAAGTTTACCGATATGGGATGTAGAAGCAGTAGTTTTAGGAATCGCAGATTTACTTGCCGTTATGGGAGATGGAACTGATTCTGATGGTATTTACTACTTCAATTTTAGTAATAATGAATTTCTAATTAACCGATACTTTGCAAACCCAAGATTTATTGAATATTTACCATCCGATAATCACTACTATGTTGGTGGTGAAGAAGGTCTTATCAAATCAGAATTGGGAACAAATTGGGAAACTGTTGAATTCTTCAATGGAAAGTATTGTTATGACATGGTTTCGTATGAAAGCAATTATGTTGTTTCAACCGATTCAGGAGTTTATTATTCAAATGATTCTGGAGAAAACTGGTATTCAGCAAATACAATGGTATATTTAAATGATCTTGTTTTTTCGAGTACTGGGATTTTATATGGTATTTTTCCAGATGAATCATGGTCTTCCGGATTATGGAGTTCGGTTGATTATGGCTTAAACTGGATTACGGAATTCTGGTCTACAAACATGAGTTCAGCAGGTTTTGATTGTGATAACAATCTCTTTATTGGTTGGGAAGAACCCAATTCTGAGCATGAGGGAATAGCTATTTGGACTCCTGATATCTGGGATTTAACCTTCTTAAATGATGGTTTGGAAAATACCAATATCAATATGATCACTACCCATCCATTGATCAATTGCATTAACGTCTTAGCTTGTACTGATAGTGGTGTTTATCTTTTATCGAATTACCAGACAGAAACTAAGAGTGAATTGTTGATTAAGAACTTCGAGCTAAGCAATTACCCTAATCCATTCAATCCTTCTACAACGATTTCATTTTCTTTAACTACAGAAAATTCGGAAAATGCTGAATTGATAATTTACAATCTGAAAGGACAAAAAATTCGACAATATTCGATATTAGATAATCAATCATCAATTATCTGGAATGGCAGAGATGAGAACAGAAACACAGTATCATCAGGAGTTTATCTATACAAATTAAAAAGCGGTAAATATACAGCTTCTAAAAAAATGATCTTAATGAAATAATATTCACATTTCACTGGACAAATCTTAATGAAATTTTAAAAATTAATAGTGAATTACAGAGACAAAATCATATTTGAACATTTGATCTTTGCGAATTAGCGTCTTTGCGGTGAATCCTTTTGGTTCTGGTTAATCCGGATTAAAAATTACTAAGGAAAAATTTGGAGGATAAAATGAAAAACTTTAATTTCAAAAAAATTGATTTCCAGTTTACGTATCTATCTTTATTAACAAAAGAAAGGATAAAACCATTGAGTCGCTGGGAGATTAAAATAACTTCAAAAGAGCTTAAATTATTAAAATATTTAGGATTGAAAGCTGAATTAATCCCCAGAAAGCTGAAGAATGGAAGAACAATTTATGAAACTGTTTTCAGTAAAAGCAGACATTATCTTGAATATTATGAAAAATTCTTTTCTTATAAACCGATTGATCATCAAAAGAAAGATATGAAAACTGAAGGTTTCCTATTCGGATATCCTTCTTGTTGTGTAAACAATTTCATTGAAAATGGTTATACTTCTAATAATTTCCAAGGAAAAGAGCAGGAACTTTTATTCCATTGGATTTGCCCGGAATGCCGAATAACTCCTTCTCTATTCAAATATTATAGAAATATTCATGATGAATGTGAAGAACTCGTCCATTCCGAAACCCCAAAAAACAGCATTTTTTCAAAAGCATTGAAACGATCTATACCTGTAGCTGCTGCTATTTTAATGGGAGTTGTTGCACCACAGTTAAATGCAGATGAACACTGGCTTCCTGTTGTAGGTGATACTGATAATGATTTCCTTACTTATAAAGAAGAAATACTTCTGGGAACCGATAGCTTTTATATTTATCCTTCATCTGCCGATTCTATTGCAAAAATCTATAAAACCGTTGTAGATTCATTGCCGCGAGAAGTTTTGGAAACCGAATGTTATGCAGTGGATAATTATGCTTATGGTTTTTATACCTGCCAGATTTGTGGAGAAACAGCTAATATGGGATACGTAACCATACATAATCCTCTGCGACAATTGGAGATGAATATTCCTTATATGATGCTCCATTTCATGGAACATGGAAGTTTTTCCAGTATTATTCAAGGAGATACACTTCGAGTTGATATAGAACTGATTAAGAAAATTCTGGCTCCGTTTGATATTGAACATCTTAATATTTCTACAGAAAATGATGATGATAATGATGGATTGAATAATCCGGCAGAGATTCATTTTGAAACAGATCAGGGAAATCCACAAACTCATAATCTGGGAATAGATGACGGACAAGAAATTTCAGAAGCTATCATAAAAGAGATTAGTGATTTGCCGGAAATTATATTTGGACAAACCCCTCCAACAGATGTGTGTTATCTTACTTATTTACAAGCAAACGGTGTGGAGACTTGCAGTATCTGTGGAAACACTGTCAATATGGGTTTAGTAATAGTAAACAATCCAATGCTTGAGAACGAGCTTTTTTTCCCAATAATTGGTTTACATTATATGTCTCATGGTAGATTCGCATTTAGCGGTACACACAATCAGGGAGAAGTTGATCCGATACAACTGGCAGCAATCCTGAATATAGATTTTACTTCTATTTCCAATTTATCAATAATTGCAGAAAAATATGGATACCAAATTTTAAATTATCCGAATCCGTTCAATCCTTCTACAACAATTAGTTTCTCAACTACTTTTAACTATGTAAATACTGAAATTATTGTTTATAATGTTAAAGGAAAGAAAGTTAAGAAATTGATTAATGAACATCTTCCAGCTGGTATTCATTCAGTGATTTGGGACGGAACAGATGAAATCGGAAATCCTGTTTCATCAGGAATTTATCTGTATAAATTGAAAAACGGGAGATATACAGTAACTAAGAAAATGATTTTGATGAAGTAAATTTTCGAGTCGTAAGGAAGTTTGACGACGACTCGAGCAAAACTTGAGTAATATCGTTTCTCGACTCGACGTTCCTTTCAAGTCGAAACTTCGGAGTGCATTAACCGTGTTAATGTACTTTAAATAAACAAAGCCCTCAAGTTTGAGGGCTTTAATTTTATCATTTTTTCTTATCAGGAACAATTATAATCTTTTTTATGACTGCTTTATTCTTCTCTAAAGGTTTATCGTCTTTTCCAGTAGGTAAATTCTCAATCTTATGAACCACTTCCATCCCACTGGTCACTCTTCCAAAGACCGTGTGTTTCCCATTTAACCAAGTTGCTCCATCTTTTTTGGTAACGATAAAGAATTGCGAACCATTGGTATTTGGTCCGTTATTTGCCATACACACGGTAGCATAATCAACTTCAAATCTGTATTTCTGATAATAGACATCTTCATAATAATCCATTTTACTTAGAATATCATCTACATTCAGATACATTAAAGGTTCAGTAGATTTAGTTTGCCCACATTCCATCGCTATCTGCAAAATTTCAGTATTTGGATTTTTGTTATTGCTTAAATAAGGAATTATTACATCATAATAGATTGCAATGCTCTCTTCTTTTGAATCTATTTTACCCTCAACAAGTTTTTGTTCACCAGGAATCTCATCTTGAAAACTATAACCGGGATTTCCTGTCCCAGTTCCCAGTGGACAACCTGTTTGAATCATAAAATCTTTTATAACTCTATGAAAGATAAGATTATCATAAAAAGGCTCATTCTTTGTTTCACCTGTTTTTGAATCAATCCACTCTTTTTCACCAGTTGCTAATCCAATAAAATTCTCAACAGCTATTGGAACAGTTTTATCATAAAGATTTATACTAATACTTCCATAATTTGTAATAATTACAGCTTGCCTAAGAGAAAATGCACAATATGTAAACAGAAAAGCAATAATGAAGAATAACAACCTTTGAAACTTCATAAACTATTCTTTGATAATTATAACTTTATTTATAATAACTTTCTTAGTCGGAACTGATTTTTCTCCCGACCTTGGATCAGCAGTTGTGGGAGTCATTTTTATTTTATTAACAACTTCTATTCCTTTCGTAATTTTTCCAAAAACACAATATCCCCAGTTTCTTTCATCTCGATAATTCAACATTTGATTATTTTTCACGTTAATAAAAAATTGTGATGTTGCAGAATGTGGAGCGTTGGTTCTTGCCATTGCGATAGTACCAATTTCATTGCTTAATCCATTATTAGCCTCATTTTTTATAGGTTTTTGAGTTGGATTAATGTAATTATTATCAATATCGAAACCACCACCTTGAATCATAAAATTACTCATTATTCGATGAAAAACCAAACCATTATAAAAACCGTCCTCTGCATATTTTACGAAATTTGCAACTGTTATTGGTGCTTTCTCAGGGAACAATTCGAGTTCGATAATTCCTTCACTTGTCACCATTTTTACTTTGATAATTTCTTTTTCCATTGCTACTACTCCTCCTGCTCCTACCAAAATGCTTAGTAGTGCTAATAATACTAATAATTTTTTCATTTTTCTCTCCTTCTTTCTGAATTTAAATGAGATAAAAACTCTTCCTATTCAGAGTTAAATATAAATTCTTTCAATTCAATTTTTCCGTCAATAATTTTTACATATGTATTATGCTTTATCCAATCACCGGAATTGACATAAATACCTTTTTCAAATTCAATTTTCTTGGGAAGATGAGAGTGACCCATCACAATAAGATCATTATCTCTTACTTTTTTCTTGGCAAAATCAATTAATCCATTCTCCCTTTTTTGAGTTACTGAAATTGGAATTTTACTCCTTCTACTTGATCTGGATAGTTTTGAACCGATACTCAAAGCAAAATCCGGATGCAAAGTTTCAAAGGTTTTCGTAATTATCCTATTTCTAATGAACGCCCTAAAAATCTGGTATCTCTTGTCATTAGTAGTGTATTGATCACCATGAGTTACAAACATTTTCAATCCATCTAAAGTTCCTGAGAAAGAATCTTGATAGACTTCAATATCTAGATAATTTGATAAAAAATCTCCAAACCAAAAATCATGATTACCAGCAATAAAAATTATACGACATCCACTTTCTCTGATATCTGCTAATATTTTCAAAATCGGGAAATAACTTTTGATAATCACTTTTTTCCAAACAAACCAAAGATCAAAAATATCACCATTTAATATCAAAACATCTGCTTTTCCTATAAGAGACCTGAGAAAAACTTGAACTCTCTCACGTCTTTGAAGGTCTTCCCTACTCTCCTGAAACTTGAGATGAAAATCAGACGCAATATAAATTTTCATAATCTAATGAGTGAGAACGTAATAAAAGATATTTGCTCCGAATTTGAAAGCTAAATCTCGAATTTCAGTGGGATCATCATGAGTATTCGACCAACCATCGCTAATATTTGATTCAAATGTGTATAAAACCATAATTCTGCCGTTATCATCAAATATAGCAAATGCTTGGGGACGATCATCATCATGTTTATGTGTTTTTGGTAGACCATCATTAAAAATATAAAATGAACTATAAATCTCGTGATTTGAGGGAAGCTCAATCAGATTTTTTTCAGGAAAAACCTTTTTCATTGCAATTCTAAAAGATTCATCCATTCCATAATCATCGTCGGCATAAAGAAATCCACCCATCAACAGATAATCCCTGAGGTTTTTGGCATCCTTATCAGAAAACTTTATATTCCCGTGACCTGTCATAAAAACGAACGGATAATCAAATAATTTTGATTCAGATGGTTTCACCACTGCTTGATCTTTGGCAAAATCACTTTTTATCATGGTATTCAAATAATTCGCAATATTCGGAAGGATGTCCGGATCATTATACCAATCACCACCACCATCATAATGAAGTCGAGCTAATTTCGGTTTTTCTGTAGCCGATAATATGACTAAAGAACATATTATTAGGATAAAATATTGTGCTTTTTTATTCATAATTTTTTACTCAAATTTCGTCAGCTTTTGTAAGAATTTCTATTTTCAATCTTTCACCAATTCTAATTCCATAATCTTCCATCTTTTTGAGATTAGAAGTAACATCTTTTATATATTTTCTGTGCTTACCTAAAACAAGTATCCCTAAGCTTCCAATAGTCTGTAGATCATGCTTTCGTGCATATTTTCTACCTTTCAGTTCATCAATAACTACTGTTTTAATTTGCATTTCTTTCGCAAGAGCAATTACTTCAGCTTCACCTTCGTCTAAAACATCAGCAATAAATTCAACAAGATGATAATTCTTAACTGCTATAACTTTGATTTTTTTGAGTTCTCTAATTTCTTTTTCTAACTTTTTATCACTTCCATTAATAACAGTTTCAGTATAAACAGCTTCAGGTATGAATATTTCATCAAAGAGTTTTTCTAACAATTTTAATTCATTTATACACGATAAAGTAATTAACGGTGATGAATTAATAACAATTCTCATTAATTTTCCTGCCTAAGAAAACTATCAATCGAATCCATTTCATTTTTTATTTCTTTTTCATCCCAATTAAAAAGACTGGAATTATTATTAGATAACAATTTTATGAAATCTTTTTTACATAGATTTGCTAATTCTGCGGCTTTTCCAAGAGTTAATTTACCTTTATTGTAAAATTCTATAGCAATACTATTCAGTATTTCGCATTTAAATTCTGCTATTGATTCATTTAATTGTAAGATTATATCTTGGGGAATATTAAATTCAACTTTTACACTCTTCATTTGCCCTCCATACTAAAAAAGTATGTATAAAAAACTATCTTAAAAATCTAATATTTTCTCTACTATAAACAACTTTTTGTTTTTCAAAATAGTCTAAAAGCAGCATAGCAACTTTCCTATTTACTCCGATTAAATCCCTATAATCTTTCAGAACTATACCTTCTTGGGAATTACTTTGTAAATAATTTATCAACTTCTTTTTCACACTCAAATAATTTTCTTCTGAAATAAAATATACATCAATTTTTCTAATCCTGTTTTTTCTTTCCAGATATTCCAGCATCATTTTTATCTGTTTTTCTGTATTTTTATCTTTATTGAAGTTATCGAAAATTTCTGACATTTTTATTAGATTCAAATTAGATTTAGTAATCAAATTTTCTATCTTCTCTAATTTCTTCTTTGCTTCTGCATTTAGTATAACTTTATGATTTGATAGAATCCAAGATCCTTCTGCTTCTTTCAAAGTATTGCTTTCGATAAATCCTCTTAATATCTCTTTTAGAACTATTTTATTATTTTCAGATTCATTTTTCCCAAAAATCCCCATTAATTCTTTGAAATTTCTACCTGATTCTACATAAGGATTTTTTTTATGAAAATCTTTGATACTTATCATAATATCATTCTTGATTTTTTCTTTAATCTTTGCCGTAAATAAAACCGGATTTTCTGTTTTGATAATAACAATATCTTCTTCCAAACCATCATTAACTGCTTTGAGCACTTCGCTTTCCATAATATTCAATTCTTTGGAAAGATCTTTCACATCTCTTGGGAAAATTGATTTTCTCACGTTGACCGAAATTATTTCTGATAATTCTCCACTTGCCAATAAACTCAATTCATCCACATCTTTTTGCTTTCTTCTACGATGGTGCAATGGATAAGCATCAATAATTTCTCCACCACCAATGGTTTGAGTATCCGATGTATCACGTAAGATGAATTTATCACCGATTATTGCTATAATATCTTCCGCTAAATAAAACTGAACTAATGCTTCTCCATTTTCATTAACTATATTTTTGTCAATAAGATGCATCTTGGCAATCGTCCGAACAGTTCCCATCAATAAAATCAAATGACTCCAACGATTTATTTCTATATTATTTTTTAATAAATTTATCTTGGCATCAATCATCTTGGTGGGTTTGATGTATTTTGAACTTAAAACCATTCCTCTTTTGAACTCATCTTTTTTTAGTCCGGCAATATTCAATGAACCACGATCACCAGCTACAATTTGTTCCACATTTTTACTATGACGTTGCAAACTTCTGATCCTGATCTCTCTGTTTTCCGGTAGTAAAAACAGTTTATCATCTTTACTCAAATTTCCAGATAAAACAGAACCATTCACCACTGTCCCAAAACCTTTTACAGTGAAAATACGATCAATATACATTCTGAAAAATCCCACTGATTCTTTTTGATTAAGACTTGAAAAAATTTTGTTAATTTCACTTTTTAAAATATCAATTCCTGTTCCTGTAAGTGAAGAAGTCGATATAATGGGAGCTTCTTCTAAAAATGAATTCTGTACAAAATCATTGATCTCTTCTATAGCAAGCTCGACAAGTTCATTATCAACGGAATCAACTTTCGTAAGAGCAATTAAACCACTTTTTACATTAAGAATTTTCATAATCTCAAAATGTTCATAAGTTTGAGGCATAATTCCTTCATCGGCAGCAATGACAAAAAGCACAAAATCAATTCCCGCAGAACCAGAAACCATCGTATTGATAAAATCTGCATGACCGGGAACATCTACAATACTAAGGCTATTCTTCTCATCAAGATCAAAGTGCGTAAAACCAAGATTTATGGTAATTCCACGCTCCTTTTCCTGCTTATGAGTATCACAATCATAACCTGTTAACGCCTTTATCAAAGAAGTCTTTCCATGATCTACATGACCAGCTGTACCCATTATCAGATGCTTATTTTCCATTTATTACCTCAATGAAATTGAAAAAAATTTTATTATTTTATCAGTCAAGAATAGATTTTAAAATTCTGAAGAGAAACCATTAATTAACCAATACCATTCGGCACACTTATTGCATACTTTAAATATTTTTAATATTTTTAATGTAAAATTTTCAAAACAAGTTCTCATAGTAAAAATTATCTAAATATATTGGAAAATCTAAGCGACAAAGTTAGTATTCTTAGTAAAATTCCATACAAGCAAATTTTATGCCGAACGGTATTGTTAATTAACACGAATTAGAATTTTTTCTTTATCATATTATCTCATTGAACTCATTCTTCTATCAAGTCAAGTATCACAAACAATCCTGTTTGTGCAAAAAAACAAAATAGGATTATTTGTGATACATTTTTACAAAAATCACTTTACAAAAATTAGACAGATAAATTTTTCAAAATCAGAGAGGATGGAACTGGTGTTCCAACTGGTCTTCAAAACCAGTAAGGGGCGGATAACACCGTCCGTGGCAGGTTCGATCCCTGCCCTCTCAGCCATTTTCCTAATTTCTTAATGATGGAGAATACAAAATGAAATTATCAAAAATATTATTAATTACACTTTTAGTCTTTTCAATTAGTTTAAATCTAAAAAGTATTGAAAATAAAGGTTTTAAATTAGGACTAAATCTTTCTACACTAACAAATCAAGATAAAATTGATCCTGAACTTTCCCCTAATATTTCAATGGGAATCCTCATTAATTCTAAAATCAATAATCGAATTTCCTTTCAACCTGAATTACGGTTTATGCTGAGAAGAATAACTTTCGATGGTAGAGTAGAGCAAAATATTGATAATGATTGAGATGGCTTAATTAATGAAGACCATTGGGATCTATTAGATAATGATGGTGATATGTTAGTGGATGAAGATGGACCGGATGTTTACTACAATGGGACAGGAAATCTGAATTCGATGTCATTAGAGTTCCCGATATTATTAAAATATTTATTGAAAAATTCAAATAATAGAAAATTGAATTTTGTTTTCGGACCATCTTTTAATTTCATATTAAAAAATTCATTAAATCTTGATAAAGATAATAATTTTGACGGTGCTATTTCAAACGATTGGTTTGATGTTAGTGGATTATTGGATTTGATTACCTCATAAAAAATATCCTTATTGAATTCAGTATTTCTCACAGCTTGGTTAAGAATGATTGGGAAATTAAATCAAATGATTCATATTATGAAGAAACTTTTGGAGGAATATTTCCTAAAAACTCATTTCATAATATTATGAGTTACAATGCTTCAATTTCCTTGTTAATTGGATTTTTGTTATAAAAATCATATTTATAATTCATCTCTACACAACATAACCTAAATTTCAGCAATTATTCCCAATATCAGTAGATCACCTAAAAAAATTTAACCATTGGATTAATGTTAAAGTTTCCCAAAAGAACAGTCAGTTCATACTTTAGGAATTTTATTGGTTGTTTTGCCAAAAATTAACTTCTGAAGTTTTGAAACCTCCAAATTTTTCTAAAAGGAAGAGACTATGAAGAAAAAAACGATTATTTTTATTATATTTGTATTATTATTATCAATTCTTTCATCCTCCGAACATACCTACATCGCGCTTGAAGCTGAAAATCCAATCCGCCAAAATGGTTCACAAGGAAAAGATGAAAAAATAGTTGCATCGGGAGGAGAAGTTCTGGGCTGTGAATTCGGTTCGCAAGCCGGACATTATGCAGAATATGAATTTGAACTGAAAGAAAATCTTGATGCTCTTTATATCTCAATTCGATATGCTCGAGCTTTGAATGGTTATGGCTGGTTAGATGTTGCAATTGATAACGAATTTGCAGGAAGATTGCAATATTCCAATACTGGTGGCTGGGGAAATAAAGAACAGGATTATAAGTGGTCATCTCTTTATATTCCAAAATTAAGAAAAGGAAAACATCTATTAAGGCTAACTGTTATGAAAATTGAAACCAAAATTACTTTTCCACAAATCCCAATTCCAAGGTCTCCGATTTTAGATATTATTGGAAATCGAAACGATAAAAACTGCGTTGGTCATGGTAAGAATGTTGCTCTTTATACTGGTATTCCTTCTAAATTTTATTATGCAACTCACAAACTTGGAAACATCTTTGACATCGTGGATGGAACAACAATAAACTGGTTCCCAGATCATATTCTGGTAACACCGGATGTAAATGTTGGAAATCTTCACAACATAAATATAGACCGGATAATAATTTCCAAAGATAAAAAAGAACAATTTGAAAAACAAAAGCCAAAAATCAAGCTGAAAGAGCAACGACAGATTTGCGTAACCCAAAATGACGTAATAGTTTCTGTGATTCATCTTCATAATCCCACCACAAATCCAATAATCCAAACTATAGAAGTTTCCGGAGACTGCACCAATTCAAAAGACTGGCGCGGAAAAGTCGGAAGTGAGAAAATCACTCAACAAAAAGATAATTTTATCATTCTGAAAGATAAAAATGTTTTTCCGAATATCCTTGCTGACGGACTTACAATGGCAATCGGTGGAAATATTGAACCAAATGAAATAATTTGCGAATCGTTAGGAACTTATAAATTGAAATACCAAGTTGAAATTCCTCCAGACACTTCTTTGAAATTCACCTTTGCTTGTGCTATTAATCCGGATGAACAAACTGCTTTAGAGAATTTGAACACGGTTTTAGAAAAAGATAACCCGATTACTATGAATAGAACAGACTGGCAAAACTTTTTCGAGAACGTTGTTCCCCATTTTTCCTGTTCTGATAAAGGTTTGGAGGAATTGTACGGTTTCCGCTGGTTCTTGCTTAAATTCTCTACAGCTGGTGGTGACCTTGGTTTCTTTAAATATCCGGTCGTGATGGAGGGAAGACAAGCTTATCAGACTTATTGCTGTTATAGTGCTCCATTTATGGCTCTGGATATGAACTGGGCAAATGATGAGCAGGTAGGATTCGGTCACATTCATAATATGATTCATTCTGCTTACGAAGATGGACGCTTTCCATGGTACACTTCTCCTCGCACAAATCGTGTGAAACTGCATCATAAATCCAAAACCGGACTCTCGCTTCTTCCCTACACTGCCTGGCAACATTATCTAATTCACGGAAATAAAAAAATGCTGGCAGAATTATATCCGGGAATGAAGAAAAATGTTCAGTGGTGGATCGCAGACCGTGATGCAGATGGTGATGGTTTGTTCGTTATTGATCACCAGCTTGAAACCGGAATGGACGACCTTTCCCGCTTTGATGACAATGATCCGAAATTGCGTTATGATGCGATTGACGCAACCAGTTATGCTTATGCAAATATGCTGGCAATTTCAAACATGGCTCGTATTCTTGGAAAAAGTGACGATGAAAATTTCTTTCAAAATTATGCAGACAAAACGAAGAAAGCAGTAAATTTGCTTCTTTGGAATGCTGAAAATAAAAGTTATCGTGACAGACATCCCACTTCAAAGAAACTTTCCCAAACAATGTGTATCACAACTTTTTATCCTTTCTTTACCGGAATTGGTACTGAACAAAATCTTGATGTATTCACAAAACATCTTTTAAATCCGGCTCAATTCGGACTTCCATATCCTGTTCCGGCACTTCCTAAAGATGATCCTAATTTTAATCCGACAGGTTTCTGGGAAGGTCCATCTTGGCCTGCTGCCACTTCGCATATTTTGGATGCATTTGCAATTTCTGCCAAAACTCTCGATCGTTCTTTACTTCCTGATGCAGCAGAACTTATCAAACTTTCTACCAAAAAACATCTTCAATCTCGGGCAGATTTCTTTGAACGATACAATCCACTTACCGGAGAACCGCTCAGCCATTTCCGTGATTATATGCATTCTTGGTGGATAGATATTATCATCCGTCATATTGTGGGCTTTGAACCGCAGGAGAATGGACACATCGAACTTGATCCACTACCGATGGAACTGGATTATTTCTTGTTGGAGAATGTAAATTATCAAGGAAAAGATATTAAAATCGTCTGGCAATCACCGGATATACCGAAAGAATATGAGAAATATCCAGCAGGTTATTCTGTTTATGTTGATGGAAAAATTATTCATAATGATGAGAAACTTGAAAGATGGGTAGAAGGAAAGTAAAAACGTTAAAAACAGTTTACATAATGAACTAATATGAAAAAAGAATATCTAATAAAACAATACAAAACAATCTATAAAAAATCCCCAACTTACATTATCCGGGCACCGGGAAGAATCAATCTTATCGGTGGACATACAGACTACAATGATGGATTTGTGCTTCCTATTGCGATAGACAAATACACAAATATGCTCGTTTCCAAAAATAATGAAAAAAAAATTCGACTCTACGACCTGAAATACAAAGAAAGCAATGAGTTTGATTTAGATAATATTGAACTATCACCACAAAAAAAATGGAGCAATTATCAGCGTGGAATAGCAAAAGCTCTTCTTGATGCAGAATATGAAATCGGTGGAATGGATGTTTTAATCTTAAGCGAAGTTCCTGAAGGTGCAGGGCTTTCATCTTCTGCTTCGATTGAAATTGCTACGTTACTTTCTTTCAAAAAATTATCCGATTTGGAGATTAAACCGATTGAGATGATCAAACTTGCTCGAAAAGCAGAAAACGAGTTTGTAGGTGTAGATTGTGGAATTATGGATCAATTCGCTTCGCTTCTTTCCAAAGAAAACCATGCACTCTTCATAGATTGCAGAACTCTGAATTTTCAGTATATTCACCTGTCAATTCAAGGTTATTCATTTCTGGTGTGTAATTCGATGGTGAAAAGGAAACTGGCAGAATCATCCTACAATAAAAGAAGACGGGAATGTAGAGATGCATTGAAAATACTTCAGAAATATCTTCCTGAAATAAAAGCTTTGCGAGATATTTCTTTTGATGATCTTGAAAGATACGGCTCATTTCTTCCGGGAAAATTACAGAAAAGAGTCAAGCATGTTGTTTATGAGAATGAGAGAGTAATTCAATCTTATCGGGAACTGTTGCAAGAAAATATTGAAAGATTTGGTGGATTTATGTATCGTTCTCATCAAAGCTTAAAAGAACT
The DNA here is from genome assembly GCA_021108315.1 of Candidatus Cloacimonadota bacterium. GTDB lineage: Bacteria > Cloacimonadota > Cloacimonadia > Cloacimonadales > TCS61 > JAIORE01. Next base: position 9,427 of record JAIORE010000223.1, on the reverse strand, counting down.
TTATGAAGTTAGCACCGAAGAACTTGATCTATTGGTGGAAATCGGAAAGAATGAAACTGGAGTTCTTGGGGCAAGGCTTACCGGAGCAGGTTTTGGCGGTTGTGTGATCTACTTAGTAAAAAATTCTTGTATCGAAAAGTTGAAAGAAAAAATATTGGATGTTTATGGTAAAAAGACTGACCTTGTTCCGCAGTTTTATAAAGTTGTTCCTTCGAGGGGAGCGTATGTATACTCAACGGAAAGTGGTTTTCCCCATTATTATTAAATTTGCGAATAATTAGGAAACCGTTGAAACGGTTTAAGTTCTTGGACAAAAGTTTTCCTGTATTTTCTATCTTTTACAAATAAAATGTACAAAACCTCACCCCTATAGAAATAAAAAAAGATTTCACAGGGTAAACTTAATCCTCTCCTCTGGAGAAGGCTGGGATGAGGTTGAAATTTTACTGAAAGATATATGGGCAAGTACTTACAATTTATAAACTTGGAGAAACTATGAATATACTCAAATTACTCGAACGAGATGACAAATGGTATATCGGTGGTGGTGATTCACTTATCTTCACACCGCTTTTTCCACAATGGTTACATATTCCCGGATTGTGGGATGAAGCCCATTTTTATAATATCCCGATTAAACCACTTTTTACAATTTCATTCCTGTCAAAAAACGGAAAAAAACTCAAACCAAAACTGATTGATACAAAATGGAATCCTTCCAAATTAACAAGAAAATTCGCTTTAACAAACGAGCTTACACTCACTGAAACTGATGTTTTGCTTCCTAATGATACTCTTTCTACTACTTTGAATTTTGAAGGGAAAAACAGGGAAATTGATGTAATTCTTTGGACAGCACAGATAAACGATAAAAATGAAAAAACTATCGCATTTTCCAAAGATGATAACGGAATCCTTATTGATCGAGAGGTAAAGTTCAGAAAGGAATATTCTTATTATCTTTCGTTATTTCTAAGAATGGAACATTCATCTTTTTCAATTAACCTTTCAGAATTTACAGCAAATCAGCCCAAATTTGAATATACCCCGTTCTATGAAAAATTCACTGGAAAACTTCCTGACGAAATTCATAATAAAGGAATTAATCCAGATGGATTGCTGTATTTCGGCTTGCATCAACATTTGAAAATTACGGAAAATGCTGAAGTAAAGATTTTTCTTTCGGTGACAAAAACCTCCAATCAAGTTAAGAAAAAAACCAATGAAGTATTCAAAATTATTGATCCCATAATAGAAAGTGATAAGAACTGGGAAAAGTTTTTTGATTCTGTTCCGTATTTTGAATGTTCTGATAAATTTTTGGAAAAATATTACTGGTATCGCTGGTATGGACTGCGGCTTTTTATGATGAAAAATTCGTATTCCTATCCCTGCATCTGCGAAGGACCTGCTTATTTCCGAATGCCAATTTCCTATTCTGCTCAATGTCATATGCGGGAAACCCGTTGGATGAATGATCCAAAGGTTGCAGAAGGCAGCTTCTTGAATTTCATAGAAAACCAGAAAGAAAACGGAAGTTACCCTGGTAATCTGTATCCACTAAATATTACTGAAAAAAGCTTCTATCATGCAGATTTCGGAACAGCGATAATAGAAATTTATATGGTTCATCCCAATATTAACTTTTTAGAAAAAGTCTATCCATCCCTCGTGAAATATGCAGAATTTTTTGATAGAGAACGCGATCCTGAACATTGCTACCTTTACGATGTCATAGACCAGATGGAAACCGGACAGGAATTTATGACCCGCTATACAAGTGTGGATAAAGAAGCAGACCTGCAAATGGAATCTGGCGGAATCAGGTTGAAAGGAGTGGATGCGACCTGTTATCAATACGGGATTCGGAAAGCACTATCGTTTATTGCAGAGAAATTAAGAAAAAATGAGGAAGTGAAAAAATGGAAAGAAGAAGCTGCAAAAATTAAAAAAGCTGTTCTGAAATTTATGTGGGATGCAGATGAAGAGATGTTTTTTGATGTAAATCCCCAAAATTGGAAACGAACGAATATCAAAGCTGCTATCTGCTTTTATCCTTACATTTACGATATTGCAGATGAATCTCATTTGAAAGGATTTGTGAAACATCTTTTTAATAAAGAAGAATTCTGGACTTCGTACCCTATTCCGGCAACTGCTTTGAACGAACCGCTTTCAAGTTCTTTTGGTGAATGGAAAGACAAAAGAATGAACTGTCCTTGGAATGGAAGAACATGGCCTATGACCAATTCACATATTGCTGAAGCTTTGATAAATACAGCTTCCAAATATGATAAAAGCCTGAAAGAAAAAGCAGGTTGGTTCATCAAAAGAACTATTGAGATGATGTTTCTTGATGGAAACTTGAAATATCCAAATACTTTTGAACATTATAATCCACATTCGGGAAAACCATGTCTTTATCGTGGTGTGAATGATTACCAACATTCCTGGATAGTTGACTTAATTATAAAATATGTCTGTGGAATCCAACCGCAACTTGATGGTACATTACTTGTTGAACCGCTTCCTCTCGGACTTAGATATTTGAAAATTGATAATATACTAATTAATAGGCACTTATTTAAGATAGAAATTGAAAATGATAAATTCTTGGTTTATATTGATGGAGTTTTGAAGAAAGAAAGCATTATTGGTGAAAGTATAGAATTTCATATTGAAAACAAATAGGAATCAAAAATGAAATTTCCAAAAGCATTATGCGTTTACGGAATAAAACTTACTCCAGAATGCTTTCGGGATTGTGAAAAAAGAAAAGAGTTCACGTAAAGAACGCTGAGATGAATAAACACTAAAAAACGCTGAGAAAAGAAAAAAATTAGTTCCAGCAATAGAGCCGTTTTTACAGTGCTATTTAGTGAATTTTTGATTATAGTAATTTTTCCCTTGACACCCATTTACTTAATCGGGAATTTCAATCCTCGAATGTCCATAAGGAGATTTTATGAATTCTATTATCAATATAAGTGAAGCAGTTTCAATCGCTTTTCATAGTATGACCTATATTGCACAGCAGGAAGGAAAACCAATTAAAATAAAACAAATTGCAGAATATTTAGATTCATCAGAAGCTCATATAGCAAAGATATTGCAAATTTTGTCTAAAAAGGGATATCTGAAATCTAATCGTGGTAGAAACGGTGGCTTTGTTATTGAAAAACCTGCTAACGAAATAAATTTCAGCTCCATTTATGAATGTTTTGAACCTGAAATATGTATAGAACACTGCCCCTTTAATAAAAAAGTATGTCAATTTTCAAAATGTATCTATGGAGATTTTTTTAACGATTTAAAAGCTAGAACGAAAAAATATTTTTCAAACAGATATCTATCGGATGTATTAGAAGAATTGAGAGAGAATTAATATTCTACAAAAATAAAAATATCTGCAGAGGTTGTAAAAAACAAATCGAGGAATCATTATGGAGTATTAGGTTACAATGTTCCCCACCGAAACATAAGAGCAAAAATTAATCACATTAACCTATAATGAACCTAGTGAAGTTTTTATGACTAAAGTCGGTTATTGTTGTTACCGCATAATATTACCACGATTAAAATCGTGGACTTCTCAATTAAAAGGAAAAATTAAAAAATTGCAATGAGTTAATTTTGAACAGTCACTAAGTGTATCCAAATCTCAATCTGTAATCATTTTATCCGTGTAAATCTGCGGTTAAGACAGAGATTAAAAAATATCAAAATCACCAATATTCGGAAAACCTGTTTTTTTACAATTATAGTGATGATCATTTTCAATTCCTGAATAGATCAAATAATTTCGGATAACTTGATTTGAAAGTTTATTGAAATATTGAATATTCTGAAAATGCATTTTTCGTTGGGTTGTATCACAAACAATTATGTTTGGGTAAAAACTAAATAATAACACAAGACACAAACAGGATTGTTTACGATACAGTACGGAATTTGGAGTTTGTTTTAAAACTAAAAATATCTGCCTCACTAATTCGCGACGAATGAAAAATCTTGACTTATTACACATAAAAATGTTTTGTGTTGTGTGTAGAAAAAGGAGGTCTTATGGCAACAAATTTAGCTCTTGATAATTCATTACTGATTGAGGCTCAAAAGATTGGTGGTTTTAAAACCAAAAAAGATACAGTTAATACAGCATTACTTGAATTTATTCAACGACATAAACAGCTTAAAATAGTTAAATTATTCAGCAAAATTGATTATGATCCTAAGTATGATTATAAGAAATGTAGAGATCGAAAATGAAGGTTTTGATTGATACTTCAATCTGGTCTTTAGCTCTTCGTCGAAAAAAAGAAAAGCTAAACGATTTAGAAATAAATATTGTTAAAGAATTAACCGAGCTTATTCAGGAAACACGTGCAATAATGATCGGACCTATCCGGCAAGAAATTCTCTCAGGAATTAATTCAAAAAGTCAATATTTGAACCTTAAATTACATCTCAGAGCTTTTAATGATTTTCCAATATGTCTAAAAGATTATGAAAAAGCTGCTGAATTTTTTAATTTTTGTCGCAGTAAGGGAGTACAGGGTTCTCAAGTAGATTTTATAATTTGTTCTGTAGCTTATAATAGCAATTTAGTGATTTTCACAACCGATAATGATTTTAAATTTTATGCTGAACAAATAAACATAAAATTGCACCAAACAAGAGATTCATAATTGAAGGTTTGTAGAAATTATAAATATTTTATTGGAAGTAGTATCTGAATCCTGCTTCGCCAATTGGGTTGTTTCGCAAAAACAGAGGTTTTGGCCCCAATATAAGATATTTCTAACAAGAAATCAAACTAATCCGAGAATCAAACAAATCATAGTTCAGACAAATAAAAAATATCTCAATCTGTATAATCATTTTATCAGTATAAATCTGCGGTTCAGATAAAGATTCAAAAAATATCAATATTTCCAATATTAGGAAACCCAATTATTTCACAATTATAACGATGATTATTTTCAATTCCTGAATAGATCAAATAATTTCGGATAACTTGATCTGAAAGTTTGTTAAAATATTGAATATTCTTAAAATGCATCTTTCGCGGTGTTGAATTTAATTTTACTTCTATAGGGAAGAGTCCTTCTCCGGTTTCGACAAGAAAATCAATTTCATTATTATTGCTATCTCTAAAATAAAAAATATTACATCTCGAAACTTTATTGTACATAGTTTTCAACAATTCAGCAAAAACATAAGTTTCAAATATTTCCCCCCGAAGAGGATGATTCTCTAAATGTTCAGGTTTAGTAATTCCTACTAACGTACAAGCAAAACCAGTATCTAAAAAATATAATTTTGGAGACTTAATAATACGTTTACTGAAATTTCGATGATAAGGATAAAGCAGTTCAACTATGAAACTTGCTTGTAATATTGAAATCCAACCTTTTATTGTATTATGAGAAACCCCAATTTCATTCGCAATATTACTTAAATTTACAATTTGACCAGTGCGACCAGCACATAATCTCACAAATCTTTGGAAATCATTTAAATCCCGAACATTTACAATTGCCCTGACATCCCTTTGAATATAGGTCTCGAAATATGAATTATAAAAGAGATGATGATTTAGTTTTTGGTCAAAAATTCTTGGATACCAACCTTTGCTAATTATTTCATAAATATCTATTGTAGAATTTTGTTTGGAATAAAGCTCATTATAACTAAAAGGAAGTAATTTCAAAATTGCTGATCTTCCTGCCAAGGTTTGGGAGATAGAATGAAGATGTTCAAATTGATTACTTCCGGTAAGAATATACATCCAAGGCTCATTAATTTTATCTATATGCCCTTGAAGGTATGAAGTCAATTGAGGAACTCTTTGAAATTCATCAATAATTACCTTGTTGGAATATTTTCGTATAAAATCTCTTGGATCAGAGATGGCGTACTCACGCAAATCAGGATCTTCCATTGTTACATAATCATAATCTGGAAAATTCATTTTGGTGAAAGTTGTTTTACCCGATTGACGTGGTCCGGTTATTGTTATGATGGGAAATCCTCTTACTGATTTTATTATATTTTTGGACAAATTTCTATTTATTAGCATTATCACCTCTAACTTCAAAAAAAAAATCAACCTAAGTAAGTCAAGTATTTTTATGCATTATGGCAATAGTGTTTACGATATGCATAAAAGATAGGATTGAAATTGTGAAGAGATGTGTCTGAACTTTGTTTTTATGATTATTAAAATCCCGAGTCGGGTTTTGAGTGTGAGTTTTGATAGATTTTGCTACTATCCAATTGAAAATTACGAAACATATTATCTAAATTGAGTATCACCAAAACTCGATTCGAGATTTTTGGAACCGACAAGAAATCAAACTAATCCGAGAATCAAACAAATCATAGTTCAGATAAATGAAGTTATCATCACATCAATCCGTGTAATCAGTAAAATCCGCCTAATCTGCGGTGCAGATAAAAATATAAACAACAAGAAAACATTATTTCTACTAAAAAAGTAAAAAAAATTTGACAGATATTAGATAAAAATATTTTATTGATAAGTTAAATAATATAGTAACTGAATAGTATGAGTATTTGTTAATATCTTAAAAAAAATTGAGTTAAATCGTTAATATCGAAAAGTAGTTATTGAGACGTTAATTGTCGTTTGAATTAAAGGAATTGATTAAAAAAGGAAAAAATTTAAGGAGAAAAAAATGAAAAAGAAATTTACAATTGTCTTATTAGTATTACTGTTTACAGCAAGTTTGTTTACAGCTACAATTACTGTTGGTACTGGAACATCTATAGACCGTTACCCTCTTGGTGATTATTACGTTTATCAGAGATCACAAATGTTATTTACATCAAGTGAAATAGGAGTAAGTGGTGATATAACTCACTTAAGATGGTATAGAAATGATACCGGTGCAAGCACTGGTGGTGATGTAGAAATCTGGCTTAAAGAAACTACAGATACTTCTGTATCAGGAACAACTTGGGAAACCCCTGGAACTTTAGTTTACTCAACAACCAGCCTTGATTTAGGATCAGGAGATGCATGGGTAGAAATTGATATTACTGATTTTGCTTATGGAGGAACTGATAACCTTCTTGTTTCTACATATATTCAAAATGCACCATACACTTCCCCTCACACTTATTGGCGATATACTACTACTTCACCAACATATATGATGAGAAGAGGACAAAGTGATACTAGTAATCCACCTTCATTAAGTACAAGTTATTATCGTCCTAATATTCAATTTGAAATTACTCCAACATTACCTTTCTTATCTGCACTACCAACCTCTTTGGATTTTGGATATGTACCAAGTGGATCAACTTCAGAATTAAATTATGCACTATCAGGAGTAAACTTAACTTCAGGTCCAATTGTAGTAACAGCTCCAACAGGTTTTCAGGTTTCATTAACTTCAGGTTCTGGTTTTGCTTCTACAATTAATGTTACATATACAGCTCCTACTTTAGCTGCAACAACTATTTATGTTGAATTTGCTCCAACAGGAGTACCAGCTGATTACTCTGGTAATGTTACTAATGTTGGAGGAAGTACAAATGTTGATGTTGCAGTTTCAGGTTCATCAATCCTTTCATATTGTACACCTGCTCCAACTTCAGTAGATGGTCAAGGTATTACAAATGTTACATTCAGTACAGTAAACAATACTACCGGTGATGAAACAGGACATTATGGGGATTATTCTGCAATGATAGGTGATGTTGCTCAATCATTAACAATTCCATTGGATATTACTTATTCTACAGGTTATACCTATGTTACAGAAGTATGGATTGATTGGAATATAGATGGTGACTTTGATGATGCTGGAGAAAATGTTTATTCTGGAGTATCTACTTCTAGTAATCCCACAACTTTATCTGCTTCTTTTGATGTACCACTTACTGCAAGTTTAGGTCATCATAGATTGCGTATAGGTGGAACAGATACTGGTCCTCCAACTCCTTGCTATACTGGAAGTTATGGTTCATACGAGGATTATACAGTAAATGTTACTTCAGCACCATCTATATTAGCACCAACTGCCCTTAATGCTTCAAATATTGGTATTACAAGTGCAGATTTAGATTGGACAGAAAACAACACTCCTCCTGCCACCTTATGGGATATTGAATGGGGTGCTGCTGGATTTACATTAGGAAGTGGTACACCGATAAATAATACTTCTACAAAAGCATATCCATTATCTGGTTTAGCATTGAATACAACTTATGATTTTTATGTTCGTTCAGATGATGGCACAAAAGCAACCAGTAATTGGTCAACCAAAGGAACTTTTACTACTTCAGATGGTGTCGCAGTAAATCCAACACCTGCTAATGGTACAGCCAATGTAGTTATAACTGCTACTACACTGGATTGGGATGATATTATCAATGCTACCAGTTATACTATTGATATTGGAACAACAACAGGTGGGCATGATATCGTTGATGACGGTGCTTGTACATTAAGTCAATATATTCATGGCTCAAACTGGACAGGTGGAACTACATATTATTGGACAGTTACAACTATCTATACTGCAAAAGCTTCGGTTCCTGGTACAGAGTGGTCATTTGTAACTGAATTCACTCCGATAGCACTTCCTTATTCCTGTGATGTTACAGATATTGCTGGCTGGACAGAGCAAGTGGTAGGTGTTACTCCTCAATGGGGAACAATTGCTACTGATAATGCCGGTGGTACTTCACCTGAATTTAAGTTAGATTGGGAAAGTGGTGCAAATCCTGCTACTGATAGATTAATATGTCGTCCTTTAGATACTACGGGTAAAACATCTTTAAATATTTCTTTCAAACAGATGATGAGTGATTTTGCAGTAGGATGTACTTTTAAATTACAATCAAGTTCTGATGGTATAGCTTGGACAGATGAATCGTGGTCAATTGTAAGTGGTGGAGGAAATATCGGACCTGAAACAGTTATTACAACAATAACTAATAATTTGGGTGGAACAACCTATTTAGGTTGGACAGCTACAGGTGATCTCTATCAATATAATGGTTGGTATTTAGATGATTTCTATATTGGAATCTATCCAGCTTTAGGAGAAGATTTATATATCAGCGAAGTTTGTGATAATAAATCTGGTTTTAATGGAAGTACAGGTTTCATAGAATTGTACAATCCTAATCCATATCCATTAGATTTAACAGGATTTTCCATTGAACAAGGTGCAAATCCTACTGGAAATAATTTTACAGGCAATGGTACATCTTATACAATTCCAGCTGGAACAATAATTGGAGCTAAAGATTTCTTAACTATTGGTAACGGTGCTGGTTTTGTAACCTTTAATGCTGCTTGGGGAGGAACACTTGATGCTACAAAATATGTTACCGGTGATCCTACACTATTAATTGCAACTGGATATGCCTACGGAATAAATAATGGAGT
>JAIORE010000179.1 GCA_021108315.1 Candidatus Cloacimonadota bacterium | reverse complement strand
TTGGCTACAATAAATTTGTATCAAAATATGTCCAATGTCATCTTGGCACAGAGGGCAATAAATTTATTTTTTGGATATTCAATTGAAAATTTTAGCGGAATTGTAATTTTTTCTGCAGGTTTGATAACATAATGCCATTCCAGAAATTTTTCTTTAGTGATTTTAAGCTCATTACTATCTTTTTCATATTCCGGTTCGATCAATTCAATTTTTATCTCTTTATTTGATGAAATCGGAATTTGATCCCAAATCACAATATCTTCTTCTGTTTTCTTGTTGTTCTTTACAATAATTTCATACTCAAACCTAACTTTCTCTTTTTTTGATAAAACACCTTTTTTTTCTGTGAATTTCTTAATAAATTTATATTCTATATCTATTCCACTATCTACACCAAGAAAAGTCCAAAAATCTTCTGATGGAGCAGCATATTCAAAATAACCAGATGTAACGAAATTATCATCTAAGAAAATGTTAGAAGAACCAGCCAAGAAAGGAAATTCAGAAGTATTTTTAACTTTTGCTTTCAAAAAAGCGTGTTCAGAAAGTTTGGGAACTGTAGAATAACGGAAATTTGCCGGAAAATCATTTATGGAGATAGTAACAGAGTATTCTTGATTATCAGCCAAAATTGTTTTTACTCCGGAAATTTCAAATACTGATGAGGTGAGATTATTACTCAAATTTGATGTAGTAATAGCCATAGATGAAGCATCTTCATCAAGAAAACCATCAATTTCAAAATTCTGTTCATTTCCTCCGGCAACTCCCAATTGCATTGTATTTATCATTTGTAGTTCTTGGTATGCACCTTTACCTTTACTTCTTTTTTTAGAATAAACTTGAGGTTCAAAAATATTCAATCTCCAAGGATTAAGTTCCGGATGTTCTCCACCAATTTGAGGTTGAGCTGTAGAAATTTTCAAATTTACATCTTTCCAATCTTCTCCGGTATTTTGTCGAATTTCACTTTTGTAAGTCAATTGCATTATTTTATTATCAGATGAAACTCTGATATCATATTTAGGTTGCCAAGATGAGTTATAAACTAAGTAGGAAAGTTGTAGACTGATTTTTCCGGATTTTGTAGCTTCGATCAAAACTTCAATTTGTTTTCGTGATTTGTGAGCATTGTAACCTAATTGGTTTAATTGATCTTGAACTTTCTGTTTTTCTTTATCTAAATTTTGAATGATTTTCTCTTCTTTACGGATTTTCTTAATCAAAGCAGCTTGCTCTTGTTTATAAAAATCTACCATTTTACGCCATTTTAGCGGATCTAATTCGGTTTTCTCATCTTTATTAGACGTAGAAGTTATTTTTTTCATTATGTCTTTGATCACATTTTTTTCTTCGTTGATTAAACCAAGCTCATCCTGATGTATTCTTATATCATCTGTAAATTTTTCGATTTGATCAATAAGTGCTTTTCTTCTTTCATCAACTTCGGCTTTTTTAAAATCGGTTACTTTTTTAATATCTTTAATTTCAGCATTTCCAAAGCCTTTTACCTGAATACTTTCCTCTTCATATTTTGAAGGTATTTTGTCAAAAATGAGTTTGTGTAATCCTTTTTCCAAAGTAATATTAGCAGTTCTGGTAATCATTGCCTGATTTGGATAAACGACAACATCGGTAATTTTGTCTTCGAGGATTTTAAAACTTTCTTCTGCGAATACACAAGTAATTAAAAGTAATGAAATAACGAATGATAAGAAAATTTTCTTTGAAAACCATTTGATCTCTTTGCTTAACATAATTCCTCCCTTAATTTAACATTTAATATTTAATATTGAATATTAGCCTGTGTGCTATTTGATTTCTGTTATTAATCCAATCATCTCTTAATCCAATAAATCCAAATTCAGACATTTTTGTCTTTTCTCTGTGTTCTCTGTGTTCTCTGTGGTGAAATTGTTTTTTCGTTTTGTTTACTTCATTCCTTATACTTTACGTCTTAGCGTCTTTGCGAAATTTTTTATCTTCACGGTAATTCTTTCAAAATAATAGTTTTAAGAATAAATTCAAGAAATAAGACAATAAATCCTGCTAATAAATAATACCAGAATATTTCCTGATATTGATAGTAATTTTCAATTTTTATCTCTGTTTTTTCCAATTCATTGATATGTTTTAAAATAGCTTCCAATTCTTCTGTATTTTGAGCTCTTCTGGCAAATTTGGTTCCGGTTAATTTTGCTATTTTATTCAGAGCATCCATATCAATTTCGATTTTAACTTTCTGATACCGTGTCCCAAAAGCAGTTTGGAAAGGGTAATCTACCTCTCCTTTTTTCCCAACTCCGATAGGATAAACCTTGATGTCATAAGTTGCAGCGAGATCAGCAGCAGTTTCAGGATCAATTTCACCGGAATTATTACGTCCATCAGTTATAAGGATAATCACTTTTGATTTTGCTTCCGATTCTTTGAGTCTTGCCACAGAAGTTGCCAAGCCCATACCAATTGCTGTTCCGTTTGCTTCTTCATTAATTTCCATTGAACCTAAAATTGTCTTTAAAATGTTGTAGTCCAAAGTTAAAGGACATTGAGTGTAAGCATTTTCGGCAAATACGATAAGTCCAATTCGATCATTTTTTCGGTTTTCTACAAATTGATTTGCTACTTTTTTAGCAGCTTCCAAACGATTTTTTGGTTGGAAATCAACTGCTTTCATACTTCCAGAAATGTCAATTGCCAAGATAATGTCAATCCCTTTTCCGGTGACTTGCTGTTTTTTATGAGCAAATCTAGGTCGAGCTAAAGCTGTAATCAATAATAGGATTGCAACAATCCTGAAAACAAAAGGAATAAATTGAAGCAAAGAAGGAGTTTTGGATAAAGAACGCAAAAGCTCTACCCGACTATGAATAAAGCGAGGTTTATTCTTGTTCTTGATGAAAATTTCGTAAAGAATTATTGGAATTATTATTAGAAATAACCAAAACCAATTGGGATGAACGAATTCAAGCATTTACATTACCTTAGTGTTTTTTTAAAATTTCATTTCTCACCTCATCCCAGCCTTCTCCTTGCAGGAGAGGATTAAGGTGAGGTTTTTCTTGTTCTCACACTTCTGTGTGAAAACAAAAGAAGTATCACAATCAATCCTGATTGTGCATTAACAAACAGAATTATTTGTTTTACTCCGTGCTCTCTGTGGTAAAATCTTTTTCAATCTTCCTAAATCCAATTAAATATCTCTCCAACCATTGCGTATCATCGCGAGATTTACTCAAGTCTGGGATTGATTTTGCAAATTTAATAAGATCTGCAGATGAAAGAAATTTCAAAATTTCAGATTTTTCTTTGAAATCTTTAGTTTGAAGATTATCCCGTATTTCACTCGTAGTCATCTCCACAGCATTTATTTTGTAATATTTTTCAATAAAAAATCTTAAAATATAGGAAAGCCTAAAATGATATTGCAAAAAATTTCCATTCTCTAATATTTTCTGTTCTTCTAAATTCTTTAATAATTCCAAAGCAATTACATAAGCCGGTCGTTTATCAAGAATAATCTCTTTTTCTGGAACAAATTCCTTCATTCTCAAAACTTTCTTCAAAAAAATTATCAAAAAAACAATAAAAGCAATTGCAATTATCACTAAAAAATAATCCCAAAACCCAAAATTTATTTTTATTGGTTTTGCTATATCCATTATAATTTGAGTAGTATCCGGAACGATAGAAACAATATTCAGTACAAATTCATCAGTTTTCAAAGTTTTCAATTCACTATTAGTCTTTACTGTAAATTCTAATTCTGGGAAAGTAAATTCTCCGGTATCAAAAGGTTGAAAAGTGAGGTTAAGGTGAGTGATTTTATCATTCTCAATAATTTCAGAAGATTCTTCAATCTCTCCTTTCAGTATAAAAACATCAAGTGTGTCAATTTGTGCTGTAAAAATTGAATCTTCTACTGCGGAAGTAATATCAACATATAAATGAAACGGTGATCCAATAAAAAGTTGAGATGGTTTTGATAACTGATAATCAAGTTTTTGAGAAAATAGACTTAAGGAAATTAGGAATGATAAAAAAAGTAGTTTAATTTTCATAGGATTAATGTTTGTTTTTCATACGAATTCTAAATTTAAAGAATTTCATCAATTCTTTTGTGTAATTCTCATCAGTGTAAAGAGTTATTAAATCAATTTTATTACGTCTGAAACTCTCATTCAACAATTTGGTTTGTTTGGAAATAGTTTCCTTATATCTGTTTCGTAGATTTTTATTCATTGTATTCAAAGTAAAATTTTTTCTGGTTTCAGGGTCTTGTAAATGGATTATTCCTTTTCTCGGAAGCTCAATTTCAGATTTATCTAAGATTCTGAGAGCAATTACATCGTGCTTTTTTGCCAGAAGTTTCAAGCTATCAAGATAATCATCATCAAAGAAATCCGAAATAACAAAAACAATACTTCTCTTTTTGATAAGACGATAGATATATTGCACAGCTTGCTTAATATTTGTTTTGGTGTGTTTAGGTTCAAAATAGAGAATGTCACGCAAAATCCTGAGAGCAGCTTTTTTTCCTTTTCTCGGTGGAATATATTTTTCAACTTCATCTGTGAATAACAAAAGTCCAACTTTATCATTATTTGATAATGCCGAGAATGATAAAACAGCGGTAATCTCCGTAATATATTCCGATTTAAGAAAACTTTTCGTTCCAAATAAGGTGGAAGCACTGCTATCAATGAGAAACATAACATTCAATTCACGAGTTTCTTCAAATTTTTTGATGTAAGGATGTCCCATTCGAGCAGAGACATTCCAATCAATCTGCCTGAAACTATCACCCTCTTGATATTCTCGTACTTCGGAGAACTCCAAACCCTGACCTTTGAACAAACTATGATATTCACCGGAAAATAGTTCATTCACAATATCACGAGTTGTGATCTCAATTTTTTTTATTCTTTTTATTACTTCTGAAGTTTCCATAATTACCGAGAACCATTACAAATGTTAAATTATAAATTTTAAATGAGAAATGTAAACTACAAACATCCTTTACCATTCATCACTTTGTGGATCTAACTCTTCATTATTCTCTTTATTCTCAATCAAATGTTTTAATTCTTCTTTGCTAGGTAATATAGTTTGATATTTGCTTGCAAAGATTTGATCATTATTTTTGGGCAATGTAATTTCTACAAGCATATTATCCTTTTCTCTACAAAGAATGATTCCGATTGTTTTATTTTCATTATCAAGTTTGACAAATCTGTCATAATAATTCACATACATCTGCATTTGACCTAGATCTTGATGTTTTATCTCTCCGATTTTTAGGTCTATTAATACGAAGCATTGTAAAATACGATTGTAGAATACTAAATCTACGCGAAAATGTTTCTCATTAAATGTAAATCGCTCTTGTCTTCCAATAAAAGCATATCCTTTCCCTAATTCTAATAAAAAATGTTCGAGTTTATCAATGATTTTTTGTTCAAGTTTAGTTTCAGAATAAGTTGACTTTTCAGGTAATCCAATAAATTCAAGAATGTATGGATCTTTCAAAGAATCTTGTGCTGTTGTGACAATCTGCCCTTTTACTGATAACTCTTTTACTTTTACCTTATCTCTACTTAATACCAAACGCTGAAATAGTGCTGAATCAAATTGTCTTTGCAACTCTCTCAAGCTCCAATTATTTTCAGCTGTTTCAATTTCATAAAATTTTCTTTCGTTCTCATCACTAATTCTCATTAGCTTCAAATAGTGTGACCAACTCAATTTGAATTCCGCAGACACTGTCTGCGTTTTTGAATAGATAAGAAAAAATTGCCTCATCTGTTCAAGATTTCTTTTAGAAAAACCTCTTCCAAATTCTGAGCTTAATCGCTTTGACAATCCCTTCAAAAGATGTTTTCCATAACCAGCTCGTTTTTGTCCTCCCTGTTCTTCTTCAACAATCATTCGACCTATCTCATAATAAGTTAAGACCATTGTATGATTAACATTTTGAACAACTATTTTTCTGGCTTCTTTTAATAACTTAGTAATTTTAACATAGAAATTACTTGAATCTATTTTTAAAAAATCGCTCATTTCTAAACCCGGTATTGAGTAAAATTATTCACTATAAATTATTCACTGCTTTAAGGTACTTCAATTTCATCAAACAGTTTATTAACAATATCATCTTGCGAGATTTGCTCTGCTTCTGCTTCATAAGTAAGAATAAGGCGATGACGAAGAATATCTTTTCCGATAGCTTTGATATCATCCGGCGTAACATAACCACGATGTTCCAAAAATGCGTGAGCTTTTGCTGCTTGAGCAAGATAAATGGTTGCGCGGGGAGATGCACCACATTCGATAAGATTAGAAACTTCTTTGAGATTTTTATAATTGTCTGGATTACGAGTGGCAAAAACCAAATCAAGTATATATTCTTTGATTTTTTCTTCCATATAAATATCTTTGATCAAATTTCTCATTTCCAGAATGTCATTTGGTGAAATCACTGATTTTACATCAATTTCTTCATCTTTTACCATAAGATCTAAAATCATTTTTTCTTCATTACGAGATGGATAATCAATTTGAAGTTTTAGCATAAAGCGATCTACTTGAGCTTCCGGTAAAGGAAAAGTTCCCTCTTGTTCCAAAGGATTTTGGGTCGCCATTACTAAAAAAGGTTTTGGGAGTGGATAAGTTTTATCGCTGATTGTTACTTGGCGTTCCTGCATCGCTTCCAAAAGAGCAGATTGAACTTTTGCCGGAGCCCGATTTATCTCATCAGCTAAAATGAAATTTGCAAATATTGGTCCTTTCTTTGCTATGAATTCAGCAGTTTTCTGATTGTAGATCATTGTCCCGATAATATCTGCCGGAAGCAGATCCGGAGTGAATTGTAATCTTTGAAAAGAAGCTTTTACAGTTTTTGCAACAGTGCTTACAGTAAGCGTTTTTGCTAATCCGGGAACACCTTCCAAAAGGATATGTCCATTTGCCAAAAGACCGATCATCATTCTTTTCACCATATATTTTTGTCCGACAATCACTTTTGAAATCTCTTCATAAATCGTGTCAATAACTTGCGATTTTTCTTGGACTTTATTATTTATCTCTTCTATCGTCATTTTTCCGCCTTTATTCTTATTAGTTTATTAATATTATTTCCAATTCATTAAAATAGACTGAATTAAAAGGATTAATTGTAATCCTAAATTAAATATCTTTGATTTTTCTTCTTCATTGAATTTTTTATCATGAACAATTATATTTCTTATTTTTATAAATTCTGACATTAATTGATTTGTGATTGTTAAGTTAATTGATCCACTTTCTATGTAATTTATTCTAAAATAATTAGTAAAAAGTTTTTCTAGCTTTTCAGATCTTGTTTCTAAAGTAGCAGACTTTAAGGTACTTTTAATTCTATTAATAATTCTTGATCTTATTTTTTCATCTATATATTTTGAATTCTGAATGTTATCAATAAGATTATTAAATGCAATTTTATCCAATAATAATGAGGTATTTATTTCATCACGAAATTGTTTTTCTAATAATTCAATTACAGGGAAAGCATTATAATATTTAGTAATAAAATCTGTTGAGGCTATAGCTCTATAATAGCAATTTAAAATATATTTAAATTCTTTATCTGTTTTATACTTATTTACATAATTATCTAATTTTTTAAAATCAATTTCCTTTGTAGATTTCAAGGATAACGAGGGACTTGGGATTACTAAATCTCTTACACTTATTTTTTTTATTTCATTTGCATTATTTACAAAACTATTATCCTGTACAACTCCAAGATTCTTGATTTCAATTTTTGATCGTTTGTAATTTAATCTAAGATGAGTGTAAGATTGATTAGAATTTTGTTCTTGGATTATCAGGGAACAAACGGGTAAAATGTTATCGAGAAAATTTTCTATTAAATCTGATAATGGTTTCTCTTTTTTTTCAATGACGTTTTCAATAATAATATTATATGAGTTATTAATTCCTAACAACTTATAATAAAAACCATTATAATATCCTGTATGCTTGAAAGAAATATTAAATGAAAATGATTGTTTGAGACTATCAAAATTACTTTTTTGCTCTAATTCCAGTGGAATTTCAACTTTAAATTTATACATTACGTTTTTTTTCCTGATTATTTTTTTAATAAACATAATCTGGTCAAGCCAGAACCAAAAAGGTTTGAATAACAACCCACAGAAAAAAAGGAGATTTTTTTTTATTACACAATCTAATTTATTTTTTCAACGTTTTCTCAAAATAAAGGTTACCTGAAATTGTGAATATCTTGATAACTAATTTATTTTTGGAAACTTTTAAAATGCAGTAAGAAGCTTCAAAACCTCTATCAAACTTGTTTTTTAAGTGTCCTGGATTCAAATAATTAGTTTTGTTTTTTATATAAAAATCCGGTTTGTGAGTATGACCAAAAAGATAAAAATCTGCGATAATATTGCTTTTTTTCAAATCTTCAACTGTGTGAGCCAAAACAAAATCCCAATTTTCTACAGTGATAGAAAGAATAGAAGGAACAATTTTAGAAAAATATTTGGGATTAAAAATACCTGGAACACGATGTAAAATTATATTTTCCGTCAAATCAGGATTGGAATCCAAATCTTTGCAATTATCTCCGAGATGAAATATATGAGTAATATTTTTTACGGAACTAACAACGTTTCTAAGTAATTTCTGATTATTATGTGTGTCAGATATTAGCAGAATCTTTTTCATTATCTTCAGGTTTTAAACTTACCATTTTATCCGGAGCAGAAATTCCCATTAGGTGTAAACAATTTGCTAATGCATATTTTACCGATTTAATTAAGTAAATCCTACTTTGAGACATTGTTTTGAATCGAGGATTAATAATATGATATTTGGCATAATATTTATGGAACATTCCGGCTAATTCAAAAGCATAAGTTGCGAGATGATGCGGTTCGCGAGAATCTGCGATAGTTTCCAGTAAAGTTGGAAATTCCAACATCTTTTTGATAATAAGTATTTCAGAATTTTTGGAAAGCCTGCTTAAATCCTTAACATCATAATCTTTTAAAGAAATCTTTGCTTTACGAGCCTTTTTGAGAACACTATTAATTCTGGCGTGTGCATATTGAATATAAAAAACCGGATTTTCAGATGATTTTTTACGGGCTAATTCCAGATCAAAATTAAGATGAGCACTTGGTTTTCTATCTATAAAGAAAAATCGGGCAGCATCTTTTCCTACATCGTCAATAAGTTCGTCCATTGTCACGATTTTTCCGGCACGTTTAGACATTTTGACTATTTCACCTTCATTAAAAAGATTGATGTGTTGCAAATAAACTACTTCAAGCTTAGAATTATCATATTTCAAAGCTGTGAGGGCAGATCTAAGACGAGGAACATATCCGTGATGATCAGGACCTAAAACATCAATCAAATATTTAAAACCACGCTGATATTTTGTGATATGATAGGCAATATCCGGTACGAAATAGGTAGTATTTCCATCTGCTTTCATCAAAACACGGTCTTTTTCATCACCAAATCGGGAAGAATAAAACCAAACGGCATCATCTTTTTCAAAAGTACAATCAGCTTCGGCAAGGTAGCTGAGCGTTTCTTCAATTGCTCCTTCTTTGCGAAGTTTTTTCTCGCTCATCCAGTTATCAAAAATTACGCCGAATTTTTCCAAACTTGCAACTTGCATATTATGAAGTTCTTCTAAAGCAAAATTTTTCATACGTTCCAGACGATCTTTTTCGGAAATATGGAGAAGTTTTGTTCCCTCTATTGTGTTTAATTGAACTGCTAAATCTATTAAATATTCACCATGATAAGCTTCCGGGGGAAACTCAATAACGACATCTCCATGCAGCTCTCGATAACGTATTTCTAAGGATTCTGCTAAAATATCAACTTGATTACCAAAGTCGTTCACATAAAATTCTTTGAATGAATTGAATCCAACAAAATCTAAAACCTTTGATAATGTATCTCCATAGGCAGCAGCTCTAGCACTTACGATATTAAGAGGACCTGTAGGATTTGCACTTACAAATTCAATCAGAACTTTTTGTTTCTCCCCATAATTCGACATTCCAAAAGATTTTTTTTTTTTATTGATAAATTGCAAACCTTCATAAAAAATTCTGTGAGTCAATTTGAAATTGATAAATCCCGGTCCGGCAACTGTGACTGATTTATAATCTTTGTTTTTATTGAGATATTTTGCAATTTTATCAGCAAGAACTCTAGGTTTTTTTTTATTTAATTTCGCACTCAACATTGCAATATTAGTTGAGTAATCACCATGATTTACATTATTCGGTATTTCCAACGAAAAATGTGGATTTACTTTTATCTTTAGTGCTTCAGCACATTCTAATAGATGATTATGTATCTTTTTTCTCAACATTTTCTTTCTCGATATTTTCTTTGTTTTTTGCTGATACGTTCCATAATTTTTCTAATTTATAATATTTTCTGGTTTCTTCATTAAATACGTGGACTACAATATCTACAAAATCAATTAAAACCCAAGTCAGGTTTTGCATTCCTTCTTTAGAAATTACTTGAATTTTATTCTCTTTTGCCATTGCAATAATATTTTCAGCAATAGCTTTTACATGTAGATCTCCCGTGCCATGACAAATGATTACTCCATCAGTATAATCCGATTTTTCTTTTACATCAAAAAACTGAATATCTTCTGCTTTTTTATCGTAAGCACTTTTGATTATTAAATTTTTTAACTCATTAAATTTCAATTTCATTACACCTCATTATTTAAAATATTTTCTATAATCTTTTCCGAGAATAATATAAAATTCTTCAATTATATTCTCATTATAAGCTAATGCTCTTCTTTCTATGCCTGTGATTTTCATCAAATAATCCAATTTCTTATCATTATCTTTTTTCACAATAATTATTGTTTGATCATAAATATACATATTCCTGAAATTATTTTTCCAAGAAATAACATCAATCTGTTCAAAATCCAATAATTTTTCTTTGGCTTCCGTAGCAATTCCCGGATATCCACAACCATTTAATATTGAAACTTTTACAGAAGAGTTTGGTATTGATTGTTGTTCCTCTTCAATAAAAAATTTCTTTTTTTTTAGCAATTCTTTTGTTCCGAAAAAAAGTAGCAAAATCACTATAGAGCTTATTAGCAAGCCCTTCACAATGCGTGACAAATTATTTTTTGGTCGCTTCATTGTCAAATTGTTCTTTTAGCCTGAAATATGCTTTATCAAACGATTCAGGAATCACACGAGTGGTATTTATAGCAGTCATAAAGTTCACATCTCCATTCCAACGGGGAATTAAATGAACATGTAAATGCTGATCAATTCCTGCTCCGGCTGCTTTACCAAGATTCATGCCGATATTAATTCCATCAGGATTGTAGGTTTTATTTATCATCTTTTCAGTCAGTTGAACAGTTTCAAATAAGTCATTCAGTTCTATTTTTGAAATATTCGATAGTTTGGAAACATGCTTATTGGGAACAACCATAAGGTGTCCATTGTTGTACGGATAAAGATTCATAATTACAAAACTGTATTCAGAACGAAACAAGATTAGATGTCTTTTGTCATCTTGTTCGTTAGGTTTCAAACAAAAAATACATTTATTATCTTTCTCAGACAAAATATAATCCATTCTCCATGGTGAGTATAAAACGTCTTTCTCACCCATTAATTCACTCTTTTATCGTAGAAATTAATTATGGAATTCTCTTTTAATGTCGAATTTACAATCACATTGAAACCTTGAAGTTTTGTGTTACATTCTATTGTGGAATCTAATAAATAGCAGTTTACTCCAATTCGGGAACCACTTTTTATAATAGTATTTCCTTTGATTATTGTGTTGGCTGCGATTTCTACATTTTGTTCAATATTTACATCTGAGCCAATGATTACAGATTGAGGATTTTCGATGACAACTCCATTATTCAGCCAATGCTTACGGATTTTAGAATATAAAAGATTTTCCAAATCTGCTAATTGTTCTTGTGAATTTACTCCTGAAGCTTCTTCAATTTCATCAAGTAAAACAGATGTTACCAATTTTCCTTGGTCATTCAGAATTTCCAGAGTGTCCGTGAGATAATATTCACCTTGCATATTGTCGCTATTTACGCTTTTTAAGGCAGTGAAAAGGCTTTTTGCATCAAAACAATAAATTCCTGAATTAATCTCTTTGATTTCTTTTTGTTCAGCAGTTGCGTCTTTGAATTCAACGATTCTTTCTACATTTCCTGCTATGTTCCTAACGATTCTTCCATATTTCAAAGCATCATCCATCACAGCGGTCAGAACTGTGCAAGCTGCTTTTTTATTTTGATGTTTAGTTAGGATTTTTTTTAAAGTTTTAGAAGTAAGCAAGGGAACATCTCCGCACAAAATAAAAATATCTCCATCGAAATCCTTAAAAACTTCTTCTGTAACAATTACAGCGTGACCCGTACCATTTTGTTTTTTTTGTTCTATAAAAATATTTTTTAGGTTAGGTTGCAGGGAATCAATTACAATCTCTTTTTTGAAACCAACGACAGTAGCGATTTTATCACAGTTGGTTTCCAATGCAGTATCTACAACGCGCTGAATCATTGGTTTTTCAGCAAAGTTAAAGACCACTTTAGGTTTATCAGATTTCATTCGAGTGCCTTTACCGGCAGCGAGAATTATTGCAGCTAATTTTTTCATTATAATTCCTTTTATGTATTAATTTATTGATTTAATGATTTGTTGATTTGATTTTTATCATTCCATAAATCGTCATACAAGATTAAATTAAACTTGATGATATATAAAAACATGGAATTTGTATTAATTTTTGAAAATCAGACTTAATCAACAGAGCCATACATTGTTTTAATCTTTTTATTAATTATTGGATGGATAAATTCCGGACACAATTCATTTAGAGAAGTGAGCACAAATTTTCTTTTATAAAGCTCAGGATGTGGAATTATAAGATTATTCTCATTTACAATTTGATTATCACAGATTAAAATATCAATATCAATAATTCTTGGTCCCCATTTTATTGTTCTTTTTCGACCCATTTTTTGTTCAATTTTCAAGCAAATATTCAGCATATCAATTGGTTTTATTTCAGACCCTATCACGATTACACAATTAAGAAAATTCGGTTGACCAATGTTTCCATAAGGCTCAGTTTCAATGATTTTGCTACTTTTTATGAAAGTAATTTTATCATAGTTTTTGAAAAAATTAATTGCTTTTAAAATATTTTCTTTTCTCTTGCCTAAATTTGAACCTAAACCAATATAATACTTCATAAATCCATTTTTTAATGATTTATTTTTATTTGCAACGAACAAAAAAAGAACAAAATATTGAGCTTACAGAAAATACAGAGAAATTATTCTCGTTCCCAAGTTTCAGCTTGGAAACGAGACAATTTTCAATATTCAATGCATTTTCTTCGTGTTCTTAGCGTTCTTGAAGTAATTTTTTTCTTCTTCGTGCTAATTCGCGTTAATTCGTGGTTGCATCTTCTCTTTCTCTTTCAACTTCAACTTCAATAGATGCTAAAATACCTTTAATAGGAACAGAAGGTTTGGTTATACAAACATAAGCTTTTATTATTTTTGGAAAGGTAACAAAGATATTATCCAGTAATGAATTTGCACAATTTTCCAAGAGATGATGTTCTTCATTTTCCATAGTATTCTTTATAATATCGAAAACTTCTGAATAATCTACAGTATCACTAATATGATGAAGCCTTTTATGCGAGTAATCGGTTTCATAAGAAAAATCAACAATAAATCTTTGTCCAAGTTTTCGTTCTTCCGGATGAACTCCATGATATCCGAAAAAGACCATTTCATTTAAATTAATTCTCATAATAATCCTCCTATATATTTGAAATTACATTAAATTTATAATTTTCAATACTTTAAAAGTCAATATAAATCTAAACAAAATTTAACCGGTGTTGTTTCTTTCATCAAGCAGGATGAGATAGTGCAGGTCTTTCGACTGTTTGTGATTCATTTTCTCATTTGTTATTTGATATTTGACATAACACAAGTTTGTCTTTTATAAATCTTATAAATTAACCAACTTTTCCAACAATATTAACATTCAATTTTTTCCCAAGTTTTTTATCAACAAAATAAATCATTACTCCACTAAATAACAGTCCGCTGAATGACATAAGAATAGAAATATTCTCTGAGAAATGAAATACAGAACGACTAATGAGATAAAAAATGATCATCATAATAATTGGGAAAACAAAAATTAGAAAAGAACTGAATATTCTGTAACCAGCTGAGATACTGACCTCAATTACATCTCCGATTTCATATCTATTTTTCGTTTGAATCTTATGAGTAACAGATTTTTTAGTTCCCATGCACATTCCGCTCATAGAACAAGATTTACACGATTCTGATTTTTTCATCTCAGCAATTATAAAATTGTTTTGGACTTCAATAACTACTGCTAAATCTTCCGGATTATTCTGCTCCATCTAATTATCCTTTTTATGGATTTCTATGATTTTTCCTATTACGTCTGTGGTGGAATTTCCCTGTTTGAAGGAAAGACTTTTCACTATTCCACCGCTTTGCTGAACAATATCTGATCCGACAATCTCTTGTATTTTCCAATCACCACCTTTGACTAAAATATTCGGTTCAACTTGCTTAATAAGTTCAAAAGGAGTATCTTCATCAAAAAAAATAACATAATCAACATATCGAATACTACTAAGGACAATTGCTCTATCTTTTTGATTATTTATTGGACGAGAACTTCCCTTTAATCTTTTTACAGATTTATCACTATTCATACCAATTATGAGAATATTACCCAATTCTCTTGCTTCTTTCAAGTATTGAATATGACCGGCGTGAATGATATCAAAACAACCATTTGTAAAAACGATTTTTTCCTTTTTCAATGTTTTTTTTAGTTCTGAAAATTCTTCTATTGATATAATTCTTTTCATTTTATGGGATAATCTCCATTGAAACAAGCTTTGCAGTAATTTTGGGGTCTACTTACAGATTTATCAAGATCTTCCCACGACAAAAATTTTAATGAATCTGCTCCAGTAAATTCGCAAATCTCTTTTTCCGACATATTATTAGCAATTAATTCTTCTTGAGTTGGTGTATCAATTCCATAAAAACAGGAATATTTCACAGCAGGAGAGCCGATTCTTAAATGAACTTCCTTAGCCCCTGCATTTTTTACCAATTTCACGATTTTTCTTAAAGTTGTTCCTCTTACAATAGAGTCATCCACAAGAGCGATCTTTTTCCCTTCAAAAAAGTGGGGAAGAGGATTGAATTTTTGAGTAACACTTTCATCTCGAATTGTTTGTTCCGGTTTAATAAACGTTCTTCCGACATAATGATTTCTGATTAAACCAAGTTCAAAAGGTTTCCCAGATTTTTTGGCATATCCCAATGCTATAAAATTTGAAGAATCGGGAACTGGAACTACAACATCTACTTCGACATCATCTTTTGATAGAAGTGCTCCGATTTTTTCTCGAACTTTGTAAACATTTTCACTGAAAATTTCACTATCGGGTCGGGAAAAATAGATATGTTCAAAAATACAATGTTTTTCAGTTTCTGTAGAGCGGATTTCCTGAGGATCAATCTGAAATTCTTGAATATCATTTTCACTGATTTTCAGAATTTGGGCTGCTTTCATCTCTTTTTTCCATTTAGGATTTAAAATATCTAAAGCCACACTTTCAGAAGCTACAGCAATTGAACCATTTTTTAATTCACTATAGCACATTGGACGCATTGCATAAGCATCCCGAAACAGATACAACTCATTTTTGGTTGCCAGAACGGTTGAATAAGCTCCTTTGATATTTCTAATAAGATTTTTTATTGCATCCACAATTGTCTCTTTTTTGATTTCAATCTGGTAAACGATATATTTTAATAGAAGTTCTCCATCATTATCACTGGCAAAAAATACACCTTCTTTTTCAAGCTCATCTCTGATTTCCCAATAATTAATTAGGTCTCCATTACTTGATAGAGCGTAGGATGGACCGAAAAGTGTTTCTACGATATGAGGTTGTGAATTTTTTTTCTCAGATGAACCCCGAGTAGGATAACGAACGTGTCCAATAGCGATATGTCCATTCATTTTTTTGATAATTTTGGGAGTGAATACATCTTTCACCAAGCCCATTCCCGTATGAGATTTTATATATTTTCCATCACTCACTGCAATTCCACAACTTTCCTGACCACGATGCTGTTCAGCAAATAAACCTAACATCGCCAGTTCTGTAGCTTTTGTACTATTAAAAATTCCTATAATTCCACACATTTATTTGAATTCTCCTTTTTTGAAACCACTAATTAACACGAAAATATTTAGCAACGAACAAAACAAACAATACTAACAAAAGATTTAACCACAGAGAACACAGAGGTAAATATTCAATTTTCAATCTTCAATATTAAATTCTTCTACTTCTTAAAAGAAATTTTATTTTCATTTCCATTTTTCAATCTAATGATATTTGCTTTATGTCGAATAATTACAAAAAAAGCAATAACAATCGTCATTATCAGAACTTCAATATCTGCAAATGAATTTTTTAAATTTATGACAATCTCTGCAATCAAAAGAACAAGTGAGGCTAAGATTGAACCGAGTGAAACGTATTTAGAGATTGCTACGATAAGAATGAACACTATGAAAGCAATGGAAAAAGCAATCGGAGTAAGAGCTAAAAAAACTCCCGCCGAAGTTGCAACTCCTTTTCCACCTTTGAATTTCAAGAAAATTGTAAAAATATGTCCGAGAATTGCAGCTAACCCTATTAAAATTAGGATCAAATTGGAAGGTTCTTTGATTATCAATTTCCCGATAAAAATTGCGATGAATCCTTTAAACATATCAATTACCAGAGCAGAAACTCCATATTTCGTACCGAGAATTCTTAAAGCATTCGTTGCTCCAACATTACCACTTCCGAAATCTCTTATATCAATTCCCTTCACTACTTTACCCATAATGAAACTTGTCGGAAAACTTCCTAAAATATAAGCGATTAGAACTGCAATGCTACTTGTTAAAATCAAGCTCATTTTTTCCTCTTCCTCTGAAAAATATTTTAATTGAAGCTCCGGTAAAATCAAATTCTTCACGCATTTTATTATAGATATATCTTCTATAATGTTTGGTGATTAGCTTTGGGTCATTACAAAAATAGACAAAAGTTGGTGGGTGAGTACGAACTTGTGTACAATAGAAGATTTTTGAATGCTTTCCACTGGAATGTGAAGGTGGGAAAAAGGCAGTAGTTTTATCTAAAAACTTATTCAATTGTGAGGTCGGGATTCTTTTCTGGCTTTCCTCATTTACTTCTATAATCTTTTTCAAAATAGATTGTACTCTTTGCCCTGTAAGAGCCGAAAGGAAAATCACCGGAGCATAATCAACAAATTTCAATTGCTCTTTCACATCCTTGATAAATCCACCCACAGAAGAATTATCTTTTTTGATCAAATCCCATTTATTGATTAGAATCATTATATCTTTAAATTTTCTGGCTGCATAAGATGCTATTTTTTGATCTTGAGTACTGATATTTTCCGTAGCATCCAAAATTAACAAGACAATATTGGAACGATCTATACTTTCAATCGTTCTCATTGTGCTGAAATATTCTACGCCATATTTGATCCGACTTTTTTTTCTCAAACCTGCTGTATCAATAAATGTTATATCTTTTCCGAAATATTTTAGCTGAAGATCAATAGAATCTCTGGTTGTTCCGGGAATATCCGATACGATAAGAGATTGTTGACCGATGAGCCGATTGATAAGTGAGGATTTTCCGACATTGGGTTTTCCTACAATAGCAATTTTTATGGAATCACTGGTCTCTTCTTCATCAGAAGGATTTAGATTTTTCACAAGTTCATCCAGAAAATTACCGGTATTTCTTCCTTGAACGGCTGCCACCGGAAAAGCTTCTCCAAAACCAAGTTGGAGAAAATCATAAACTTCTAAGGCATCTTTTTCGTTATCCACTTTATTTGCCACCAGCATCACTTTTTCTCGATGTTGAGACAAAGATTTGGCAATCTCAATATCTACTGTGGTTGTACCGACCTTTGCATCAACCAAGAAAAGGATGAAATCCGCTTCTTCGATAGCTATTTCAGCTTGAATTCTTACTGCTTTATCAATCTTATGATCCGATTTTGGAATGATACCGCCAGTATCAACGAGATCGAACCTTATGCCATTCCATTCTGCTTCTTCATATTTTCGATCTCGAGTTACACCCTCTTCAAAATCAACGATTGCACTTCTTTTTCGGCAAATTCTATTGAATAAAGTTGATTTCCCTACATTGGGACGTCCCACGATCGCTACTATAGATTTTTTCATTATTACCTTTTCCTAATATTTGTAGTCAATCTTTTGAAAACCTGTATTTTGTCAAATTAATAAGGGAATAGTGTTTGTGAACAATAAATTGGCTGTAACTATATATATTGTATGTAGATAAGTAATTAAATTAAAAGAATGAATTTTAAAACAATATTGTATTCTATCAGAGACCTATTTTGATAAAAAAACTTGCCTTTAAGCACCAATTTTCATATTCTGTTCAAAGGAGATCAAGAATGCGAAATGAAATATTTGCTTTGGTGGATTGTAACAACTTTTATGCTTCCTGTGAGCGTGTATTTCAGCCTTCCTTAAGGACAACTCCAATCGGAGTTTTATCAAATAATGATGGTTGCATCGTAGCAATGTCCAAAGAGATGAAGAAATTAGGAATTTCACGAGGTAAACCGGCTTTTAAGATATTTCATCTTTTACAAAAGTACAATATAAAACTGTTTTCCTCAAATTATGCTCTCTATGGTGATATGTCTGCTCGGGTGATGAAAACTTTATCGCAATTTACACCGGAAATGGAAGTTTATTCTATTGATGAGGCATTTCTAAGACTTACGGAATTTCAACATTTAGATTTGAATGAATATGGCAAGGAGATAAGAGACACTGTTTTCAAATGGACTGGGATACCTGTCTCGGTAGGGATTGGTAGAACGAAAACTTTAGCCAAAATTGCAGCTCGCATTGCTAAGAAATACAGTAAATTCAATGGTGTTTTTAATACAATAGATCATCCTAAAATGGATAAAATATTAGAAACTATTCCTGTAGAAAAGGTGTGGGGAATAGGACGACAATATGCCAAAAAACTGAAAAAGTACGGAATTTTGAACGCCTATAAATTGTCTCAAGTCCCGGAATATTGGGTGAAAAGGCAACTTACAGTAGTTGGCTTGAGAACTGTTAGAGAATTGCAAGGTGATTCCTGTATAGATTTTGAAATGGATATTATTCCACGTAAAGAAGTAGTAGCTTCAAGATCATTTGGGATACCAATTACAGAGTTATCCGATCTGCAGGAAGCTGTTGCCAGCCATTGTACCCGTGCTGTAGAAAAACTTCGGGAACAAAATTTAGTAGCGTCATATGTAACTGTTTATCTCACTACAAATCGTTTTAAAAATGAACCGCAATATGCGAATTATAGTTCATCTACATTGATCGTACCATCTGCTTATACACCGGATTTCTTGAAAGAGGTGAAGATAGCCTTAAAGCGAATCTATCGCCCAAATTACAATTACAAAAAAGTAGGTGTGATGATCAGCAAAATAATGCATCAGAATAATGCTCCCCTGTATTTCTTTTATCCAAATTATCTCGATGATAAACGAAAAGATATTATGGATAATGTTGATGCTATTAATAAGAATTGGGGAACAAATACTATCCGATATGCAGCTTCTGGCACAAAACAAAAATGGCAAATGCAAAGGGAATTTTTATCACCGAGTTATACAACAAACTGGGATGAACTTCCGGTTGTGAGATAATGAGTTTAACCACGAAAAGCACGAAAAACACGAAAAAATAAAAAATATAATCCTAACCAATCCAATCTTGTTTTATCCGCTTTAAATCCGCTAAAATCAGCGGCAAAAAATTTTTACAAACTATGAATCGAATAAGTAATCACACCCCAAATCATAAAATCCATATCTTCGGTAATGTTAATCGGTTGATAATCATCATTCTCAGCAATTAACTGCCAATAATTTTCTCTTATTCTAAGTCTTTTGACAGTAAGTTCCCCATCAACAATAGCGATTACAACTTTTTTATCACGGGGTTCTAAGGAGCGATCTACGATAAGAATATCATTAGGAAAAATTCCTGCTCCGATCATAGAATAGCCTTCTACGCGCACAAAATAGGTTGCTGCTGGATGAGCTATTAAATGTTCATTAAGATCCAGAGTTCCTTCAATGTAATCTTGGGCAGGTGAAGGGAATCCGGCTGGGATATTTGCACCAAGTAAAGGTCTTTTAAGGTCAGTTGTTTTATCAAATGTATATATTTCTTTGATTGTACAATCAGTTTTAAATTTTAATATTTTCTTTTTCATTTTTTATTTTTTGCCACAGATTTTCACGAACTAAGAAAAAAATATTCCACAAAAAGAGAAGAGAAGATTTTTTGCAACGAATTCACGAATAAAAAAAGAAAGATGAAAGAATCACAAGGAAGAATTGTCATAAATTGTAAAAGACAAATGAAAGAATTCCTTGCGAAAGAAGTCATACATTGTAAAATAATAAATACTATATCTATTATTCTATAAGTAGGTTATAAAGCTTGGAGTCTCTTCCTTTTTTCCTTTTTTCTCTTCTTTCTTTTCTTATTCGCGAATTAGCGGCTTATTTTTTGTCTTTTGGAATTAATCCTGTCATCCCAAAATCTGATAAATCCTAATTCTGATTTTTTTTCCTTCGTTATTCATCATTCCGTGTTCGATATTGGATATTCATTTTTTCGGGTTCTCTGTGGTAAATTTTTTCTTAGTTTGCTTTGTTAGTTTTGTTCGTTGCTTATTCTCAAATCAACCATTCAATAAACATAGTACACAAAGAAATAAATAGAGATGCAATTGATGATGAAAGACAACCTTTTACTTTGAATTTAGGAACGATTGCAGATACGATAATTAGCATAAATCCATTCACAAAAAGTAAAAAGACTCCAAGTGTAAGGATTGTAATCGGAAGTGTAAGAACGATAAAAATAGGTCGAATAACAAAATTTACAATTGATAATATAATTGCTACAATAAAAGCAGTAAAGAAATTCTCAACTTTGTATAACTTCGTTATTCGACCTACTAAATAAATTGCTAATGATAAAATCAGAATTTTAACTAAAAACTGTGACATTAATTAGCTCTTGTTCCTCCCGAAAGCGTTCGGGATCTTGGGAATGTTGAATGCATTACGAAGACAAACTTCGTAACGAGTACTGCAAAACAAGGCATTAATTTTGAAACTTTCTCATAAAGGAAGGAAGATCCATTTTGGGAGCTTTATTTTCCTGTTGATTCAATGTAGCAGGATTCTGGTAAGGTTTTCTTTTCTCAAAGTTATTATCTTTTTGAAGGCTCTTTAGAAGTTCAGAAATGTCGGCTCCAGAAGATTTCTTATCTGTTTTTATTACTTCGATCTGCGGACGCTTGCTCTCGCTAGATTCTAAGCCTGTAGCAATAAGTGTTACTCTGATTTTTCCTTCAATCTCTTTATCAAAAATTAGTCCAGTAATGATATCACCTTCATCTCCAGCTTTTTGAACTATCACTTCGGTGATTTCCTCAAATTCGTCCATTTTGAAATCTTCTCCGGCAGTAATATTAATCAATAAACCTGCCGTATTTTCTAATTCAATATCAGCCAAAAGTGGGTTTGACATCGCTTCGCGAGCAGCATTAACAGCTCGGTTTTCTCCTTCTGATGTTCCTGTTCCCATCAAGGCAAATCCTCTATTTTGGGTGACAGTGCGTACATCAGCAAAATCTACATTCATGTAACCACTAAAATTAATAATATCAGAAATCGCTTTGGCTGCTTGATAAAGAATATTATCAGCTTCCCTAAAAGCATCACGAACAGTCATATGTGGATATTCTTCACGAAGTTTTTCATTAGGAACTACGATAATTGTATCAACGCTTTCCTTGAGTTTCTGAATTCCTTTTTCAGCATTAATCATTCTCTTTTTTCCTTCCATTTTGAAAGGGCGATTTACAATTCCAATTGTGAGAATTCCCATCTCTTTTGCCAGATGAGCAATAACCGGAGCAGCTCCAGTTCCTGTTCCACCACCCATTCCGGCTGCAATGAAAACAAGTTCTGCACCATCTAAATGTCCCATTATTTCATCTTTCGATTCTTCTGCAGCTTTTCGACCAACTTCTGGGTTTGAGCCTGCTCCTAATCCTTTAGTTAATTTCTTTCCAAGCTGCAATTTTGATTTCGCACTGGAAATTTGTAAGTCAGAAATGTTCGTGTTTGCCACAATGAATTCAACTCCTTTGAGATCAAAGTGGATCATTGCATTTACAGCGTTTCCACCTGCACCTCCCACTCCAAATATTTTGATGTTTTTCCCAACGGTGAATTCGTCTTTTTCTAAGTCCATGTCAAATAACATTTTTCCCCCTTTTTTATATATATTCTTTAAAATTTGCAATTAATCTCTTAAAAATCGATATAAATGGATCTTTGTATTTTACTGGAGATATTAGATCATTTCTATCTGATATTAGAGAATGAGCATGGTACAGAATGCCAACACTGGTTGCAAATTTTGGATTAGCAAGGCGTTCTGTAGGACCAGAAAGTCTATCAAGGTATGGATAACCAATCTTGGTAGACATGTTATATATCTCTTCCGCCAGAAATTCACAGTTTTTTAATAATGATGCTCCTCCGGTAAGTGTCAATCCGGCTGTGATCATCTTCAGATTATGGTGATCATTCAGCATTTGATAAGTACCTTCTAAAATCTCTCTCATTCTTGCTTCAATAATTTCTGAAATATAACGTAATTTTTTCTGCTTTGATTCTCTACCAGCAATCCCTTCTACTTCGATCAATTTGTCTTGAGGAATTGTAGAAGCAATACAATTCCCTACAGTAATCTTGATCTCTTCTGCATTTTGAGGAGCAGCATGTAATCCGATAGAAAGATCTTGAGTAACATTTGTTCCACCCATTGGCAAAACCCCACTAAAACGAATGCTATCTTTATAGAAAACCGCAATATCCGTAGTTCCACCGCCAATATCAATAATGATTGCTCCAAGTTTTTTCTCAACTTCGTTCAAAACTGCAAAAGACGAGGCGATAGGCTCCAAAAAAATATCTCTAACTTTATAATTACAAAGTTCAACACATTTTGTAATATTTCTAATTGTGTTGATATCTGCCATAACAATGTGAACATAAGCAGAAAGATTGAAACCACTCATATTCAAAGGATTCATTATACCAGTTTGTCCATCAATATCATAATACTGCGGAATAGCGTGGATAATATCAAGTCGCTCGTTTCCCTGCTGAATTTTAATATTATTTTTAGCATTATTTATTACATTATCAATATGATCCTGAGTAATTTCACAAGGTTCGCTGGCAGAAGTCAGAGAAATTCTACCAAGTGTATTTTGGCTTTTAACATGTTCACCGGCAATACCAACAAAAATATTTTTTGCCGTGCGATCTGCCATAATTTCTGCTTCATCTATAGCATCGGAAATAGATTTGGATGCTTTGACAATATCAATCACGATTCCATTGGATAATCCTTCGGATTTTGTCGTTCCTATTCCTTTTACTTCCAAAGTATTTTCAGGAGTTGTGACAGCAATAATCACACAAATCTTTGTGGTGCCAATATCAATTGCTGTAATAACCTGATTGCTTTTCAATTTTCCTCCGATTGAATTATTAATTGAGGTTCAAACTGGAGGTTAATTGTCGTATTTTTTGCAAAATTTCGGTTTTCTAAAACAAAATTAAAGCGCTCTAATTGAAATTCCAAGTCTTCATCAGAAAAAATAATTCTATAACCGGTTTCTGATTCAAATACACAAATATCACTATCAACTTTATAAAATTCCGATACTTTTGAAACAAATTTATCATCATATTTTCCGACTTCTAATACAAAAGCAAAAATTTCTTCTATAAATTCGTCATTGATGATTTCACCGTAAAAAATATTTTTTGCAGGTATATCTGTAGAAATTATCGCTAGATCTTCCGATTCATAGAAAACATCATTATCAAGAACAATTCGGTTTTTATCAATTGGGAAAAGCAGTCCGTCTAACGATTTAATATAAAACACCCCTTCTCTTTCTTTAATTTTAAGTTGGAGAGTATGAGGTAGTATTCTTTTTATAGAGATATCTTCTAACCTGATAATATTTTCATATCTTAACATAACGATTTGTTTGGAAACCGAATAAAGATTTTGTCCAATCAAGTCTTTCGAAAGATTTATAAGGTAATCTTTATCCAGATTTACATTCCCTTTTACTTCGATTTTAGAAATTTCCAACCAGTTAATTTTTCCTATCAAATTTTTAGTTCCAAAGAAAATTAAAAAAAATGTAATAGAAATGAGGATAAATAAAACAAAATATCTACTTGAACCTCTTTTTTTTCTTCTTTTCTTTTTCATTAGTTGATTACCTGAATTTCCAATTCCAAATCTATTTTAAAATTTTTATAAACTTCATTTCGAGCAAGTTCAATCAAGTATTGCATATCAGAAAATGTAGCTTTCCCACGATTAATAAATATATTTGCGTGTTTTGAACTAATTTCAGCATCTCCCTTTTTCGTGCCTTTTAGATCACATTTATCAATAAGCTCACCAGCAGAGTAAAAAGGAGGATTCTTAAAAATTGAACCCAAATTCGGATAATTCAATGGTTGCTTAATTTTTCGTATTGAGATATATTTCTTGCAAAGTTGATTTATCTTTACTTTTTCTATAGAAGATAATCTAAAACAAACACTTAAAATATAATCTGAAATATCAGTTTTACGATAATTCCATTTAATTTGATCAGAATGCAATTTCTTAATTTCTCCCTTAGTATTGACTATCTCTATCCATTTAACAAATTTTGAAATCTCACTTCCAAAAGCACCAGCATTCATTTTTGTCAAACCACTTATATGGGCTGGAATTCCGGATAAAAACTCTAAACCACCTAAATCTCTATTTGCAGCAAGCGAGATAAGATAATTTATATTTGCATTCCCTGAAACTTTGACATTTTTATCTTCAAAATTTATATTATGAGGAAGTTCTTTATCTAAAATTAGAACACGATCTTTGGTGTTGCCAAAAAGAACATTTGAGCAGCCTCCAAGTGCTAAAACAGGCACGTTAGAGGTTTTTGCTTGCTTGATTATTTGACTCAAAATACTAACTTCTTTTGGTGCAAAGAGATAATCTGCTTTTATACCAATCTTAATATGTGAGTAATCTCTCAAGTAACTGTCTGTTAAATTTAAAGTTAGCAGTTTGTTGTCAAATACTTTTTCCATTATTAAGAATCCTTCAATTTTTGAGTAGAATTACCTTATTCTTAGCACCGAACAAAACCAACAAAACGAATTAAAGAAAATTGACCATAGAGCACCCAGAGAACACAGAAAAATTTTCTGTAAGAAATGACCTCATCCCCTAACCCCTTCTCCCGCAATGATCCCGATGAAATATCGGGACTCTCCTTGCAGAAAAGGATTAAGGTAAGGTTTTTTTCTTTTTTTCATTATTCATTATTCACTATTCATTATTAGTTATTCCCTATCTCCTCTAAAAGTTGTTCACCATACCGATAAATATTTCCAGCTCCCATAGTAACAACCAAGTCATCAGGTTGAAGCAGATCTTTTACAATTTTAACAATATCATCATTATTCTCTATATAAATTACATTTTTGTGCCCGGATTGTATTGCAACATCAGCGATTAATTTTCCAGTAACTCCTTCAATCGGTTGCTCTCTTGCCGGAAAAATTGGCGTTATTACAAGAATGTCTGAGTAGTAAAAAGATATTCCAAATTCTTTATGAAAATCTTGAGTACGACTAAAAAGATGTGGTTGAAAAACCGTGATTAATCTTCTTTCTGTACTTTCCCGAATTCCTTCTAAAGTTGCTAATATTTCTGTAGGGTGATGTGCATAATCGTCATATAGAGTTATACCGTTTTTCTCTCCTTTGAATTCAAATCTTCTAAAAACGCCTGAATATTCAGCTAAGCCTTTTTTTATTGCAGAAAAATCTATATCAAGTTCTATTCCTACTGAAACAGATAGTAATGCATTCAAAATATTGTGGAAACCCATTACATTAAGGTTTATTTTGCCGAGTTTATAGTGATTAAAAAGAACATCGAAGCTTGATTTAAAATTCTTCATCTTGATATTTGCAGCTCTCACATTTGCTTGCCTTGATAATCCATAAGTGATAATTTCTTTCTTGATTTGAGGTAGTATTGATTGAACACCTTTATCATCTAAACAGGCAATTACACTACCAAAAAATGGGACTTTATTAGCATATTCAACAAAAGCGTTTTTTACATTCTCTAAATTCGTATAGCAATCCAAATGATCAGCTTCAATGTTAGTTATCCCTGCAATAATTGGGCTTAAGGAGAGAAAAGAGCGATCAAATTCATCAGCTTCAACCACGATATATTTTCCTTTTCCAAGCAGATTATTCGAGCCAAAATTTTTCACGATTCCACCTACAATTACAGTTGGTTCAAGCTTTGCAGCAGATAAAACCATTCCGACCATCGAAGTTGTAGATGTTTTCCCGTGTGTTCCTGCAACACCAATTCCAAAACTCATTCTCATCAGTTCGGAAAGCATTTCTGCTCGGCGGATAACCGGAATTTTTTGGGCAAGTGCTGCAGCAACTTCAGGATTATCATCTTTTACGGCAGAGGATTTTACTACACAATCTACATCATTCAAAAGTTTTGCATCGTGTCCTTTGGTGATGATAGCACCTTTTGATATTAGATGTTTTGTGATTTTTGTGGAATTCAAATCAGAGCCGGTTATTTCGTATCCTTGATTAAGGAGAAGTTCGGCTATACCGCTCATTCCAATTCCACCGATACCTACAAAATGGATTTTTTTAGTTCTTCCTAACATTTTACCTCACTTTTTAAAAAATATTTTAACCACGAATTTACACGAATTAGCACGAATTAAAAAATAATACGAATAAAAAATTAATAAATATTACAAAAGATTATTAACCACAGAGAACCCAGAGAGCCCTGATACAAATATTCAATCTTCAATATTAAATTTCTTCTTTTTGCATATTTAGCGTCTTTGTGGTAAACATTTTTTCGTGCAAATTCGCGTTAATTCGTGGTTTCATTTTTTTTTATTGATCTTAAAATTGTTTCAGAAATCAATTTACTTGCACCTAAATGATTACTTTCTTTAAAATTACCTATGTAATAATCAAGATTATTCATACATAACAATATTTTATTCAGGAGCAAATCAGAAGTTAAATCTTTCTGCTCAGCCATCAAAGCTACATTCTTTATTACTAAAGATTGAGCGTTAAAAAATTGGTGATTCTCAGCAGCAGTTGGTAGCGGAATTAGAATAGATGGAATTTTCTTGATTTCAAATTCTGCTAAAGAAATTGCTCCGGCTCTCGCTATCACTAAATCTATAGAATTATAAATTTTACCGATAGATTTTGTAAAATCAAAAGTAAATACACCTTTTTTGCCATTTACTTTTTTATTTATCTCAGAAAGATGCCTTTGTCCGGTTTGCCAAATTATTTGAATGTTGTTATCAAGAAGTTCATCAATAATTGGTAATAAAAAATTATTTAAGGCGAGAGAACCTTGGCTTCCACCGAGAAGCAAAATTTTTTTAGATTTTTTATCCAAACCATAAGAATTATAATCTATCTCTTCAGTTTCGGAAATAACAGACATATTTACAGGATTACCGGAAATAATTACTTTATGAGTTTGAAAGAAGTCTTTTGCTTTCTCGTTTCCACAAAAAATATTTACTGCATATTTACCTAATATTTTTGAAGTAACACCTGGGAAACTATTTTGTTCTTGAATAAAAATCGGGATTTTTTTCAGATGAGCTGCATAACCTACAGGACCACTTACAAAACCACCTGTTCCTACAAAAAAATCGGGTTTGAATTTTTTTATTATAGCCATCGAATCAGACATGCTCTTCAATATTTTCCAAGGAAACTTGATATGAGCAAAAGTAAATTTGCGATAAAATTTTTGCACATCAATCTCTTTAAAAGATATATCGGTTGTGGAAATAATATTTTCTTCCATACTATTCTTGTTGCCTACATATAATATCTCAACTCCCGATTTTTGCAGACTTTTGGCAATCGAAAGTGCTGGCATAATATGTCCACCAGATCCTCCAGCTGCCACAATTGCTTTTAAATTTTTTTGAGTCTTCATCTGGAAATATTCCTTCTCACAGCACTTATATTCAATAATAATCCAATTGAAAAAGAATTCACCAGTAGCGATGTACCTCCATAGCTGATAAATGGCAGTGTAACTCCTGTAGAAGGTAATGCAGACATCGCCACACCGATATTTACCATTGCATTAAAAAAGATGTTCATTCCTAAACCATAGCTTGCTAATTTAAGATAAAGACTGTTATTTTTACTTCCATTTATGAGGGTTCGATAAAAAATAAAAGCATACATAGCGAGAATTAGAACAGCCCATAAAAACCCGAATTCTTCACCGATAATTGCATAAATATAATCAGTTTTTGCTTCCGGTAGAAAATAATGCTTTCCGGTTCCACGTTTGGAAGTTGTACCAAAATATTTCCCGCTGGCAAGGGAGATTAAACTTTCTCGTATCTGATAATCTTTATCACCTGTATAAATTTCTTCTTCCGGATTTGCTTTATGAAAAAGAGAATACTTTTTGTAAATTTTCAATCTTTCTCGACGATAATCCTCTTTTCCAAATAATAAAACTCCCATCATAAAAATCACTAAAATTCCAAGAATTGAGAAAATGGTTGAAAGTTTTATTTTTGCTAACCAAAGCATCCAAAACAGCGTAAAACCTAATATAATCAAAATACTAAGATGCTTTTCTATTAATATTAATCCAAAAATTGAAATTGAGAAAATTATTAAGGAACTAAACTTTTTTAGAAATTGCTTTGGAGATGTATCATCTAATTCGTCCTTTTTTTTATCAAAAATATGTGCAAAATACAAAATTAAAATAATTCTGGCAAATAAACTTGGTTGAATACTCACTCCAAAAAAGCGAATACTTCTTTGAGCACCTTTTACGGAATGCCCTAAAACCAAAACTAATATTAATGCAATAATCGTTAGCAAAAGGGTAATAAAAATAAATTTTCGAGATTTTTCTAAGTTTATCATTTTAAAAGAGAGCCAAACTGTTACCAAAGAGATGGCAAACCAAATGCTCTGTTTGTAGAAAAAAGTCATTGAAGTACGAATAGAGCTGATGTTCAGTTGCATAAATAAACCAATTAAGGTCAAAATAATATACACGGATAATATATAAAAATCGTATTGGGCAATTATATTTTTTGTTTTTTTGGCTTTTGTTCTCATTTTTCATCCAAATTTTTAACTATCTCTTTAAATTTATTACCACGATCTTCAAAATTAATAAACATATCATAACTTGCACAAGCTGGAGAAAGTAAAACTATATCACCATTCTTCGCATCTTTATAAGCTTTTATTACACAATCAGCAAGATTTTCAAACAATTCAATTCGATGTTCTTTTTCAAACAGATTTTTCATCGTATTTCTGGTTTCTCCAATAAGATAAATCTTACACGAATGTTTGTGAAGTAACGGTTTTAGAATCGAAAAATCTTCACCTTTATCTGAGCCACCCAAAATTATCCGAACCGGATTTGAAAAAGATTTCAGAGCAAATTTCACGGAATCTGTGTTTGTTGCTTTTGAATCATTTATGAAGGAAATTCCATTTATTTTTTTACAAAATTCCATTCGATGGGAAAGAGGACTAAAAGTATTTATCGCATTTTGATACAAGTTTTTATCATCAATAAAATCCGATGTAGAAAGAATCGCAGCCATTATATTTTGAATATTATGCTGTCCAATAAGTTTTGATTTTTTTAAATTATACGAATTATTACCGAATCTAATATTTTCAGAATCGAAATACATATCTGTCTTAGTTTCCATTGAGAATTTTTTAATGCTTCCTTTAATCTCATCTATTTTTTTTGAAATTACCTCATCGTCAGAATTAATTATTGCGATAGAATTTTCGATATTATTCTGAAAAATCTTGAATTTAGATAATGCATAATCATCAAAACTGTTATAACGATTTAAGTGGTCGGGAGTTATGTTCAAAATAGCTGAAATATCTGCTTGAAATGATTTTATCAAATCAAGCTGGAAACTACTAAGTTCTAATACAATAAAGTCAAAACCGGGTTTTTCAATTGCGAAAGATGTAAATGCCTCTCCGATATTTCCAGCCAGAATAGAATTAAATCCTGCCGATTTTAGGAAATGATGGATCAAGCTTACTGTAGTACTTTTTCCATTTGAACCAGTTACGGCAATAATTTTGCTATCAGAATTTTTTATCCGAAAACCAAATTCAATTTCACTGATCAATTCATTGCCGTTTTTCTTTAATTTCTTAATTATTGGGATTAATAACGGAATCCCGGGACTTACGATAATTGTTTTAAAATCAAATAATCTATCAGTATGACCTCCAAATTCACAATCAAAATCTCTTATTAGAGAAGTGGAGTCTTTTACTTTATTTTGTTTTCTAAATTCACTCAGGAATGGTGCACCATTCATTGATTTGATTTTATATGCTGCCGCAATTCCACTACGAGCTAAGCCTAAAATAGCAATATTATTTAATTCCATTTTTTATCTCAATTTCAATGTTGCCAAGCCAATTGCAACCAGTAGGATCGCAATGATCCAAAATCTAATAACAATTTTTTCTTCCGGTATTCCTTTGAATTCATAATGATGGTGCAAAGGTGCACATTTGAAAACTCGTTTTCCAACTCCAAATTTCTTCTTTGTATATTTGAAATAGTATCTTTGAATGATAGATGAAAGAGCTTCCATTACAAATATTCCTCCGATTATGGCAAATAACAGTTCTTCACGAAGTAAAATTGAAAGCACGGCAAGAATTCCTCCTAACGATAATGAACCTGTATCACCAAGAAATATCTCAGCAGGCTTGGTATTAAACCATAAAAAACCAAGTAATGTGCCAATTAAAGCAGCAATGAAGACAGTTAATTCACCAGCACTCTTAAGAAACTCTAAATTTAAGTATTCTGCAATATTATAATTTCCTTTCAAGTAAGCAAAAAGACCTAATCCAAAAGCAGAAAAGATGATGAGTCCTGTTGCTAAACCATCCAGACCGTCAGAGAGATTCACTGCGTTAGAAGTTCCTACGATCATAAAAATTACAAATGGGACAAAAACCCATTTCAATTGAATTACTGTGCTCTTCAAAAAAGGAATATTGATGGTCGAGACTGCAACCTGATCTTTGCCATAATATAAAATTACTGCAACAAATAATGCCAGAGCTACTTGCAAAATAAGCTTATATTTAGCAATTAGACCCAGTTTCAAATGTCGGAAATTTTTCAAATAATCATCTAAAAAACCAATTCCCCCTAACCAAATAGTTGTAAGAAACATTATCAAAATGTAGTTATTTGTCAGGTTATTCCAGAGAAGTGAAGAAAGAAGTAATCCAGAAAGAACAATGAGACCACCCATAGTAGGAGTTCCCTGTTTAGCTTTATGTGTATCGGGAAGATAATCGCTAATCGTTTCAACAGCTTGATGATTCTTAAGCAATTTGATGAACTTCGGACCTAAGAATAGTGAAAATATCAAGGCTGTAATAAATGCTGCAATTGATCTAAAGGTCACATATTGAAACACATTGAAAATAGTGTAACCAAAATATTCTTTGTCTAATAACGGTAAAAATAGATGATAAAACATAATTTACTTCCTTATTAGCCACGGACTTTCACGGACAAGACACGGACTTTTTAAATTTTTTAGCAACTACAAAACTAACAATACGAACAAAAGATTTTTCGCCACGAATGCACGAATAAAGAAAAAGATATTTTATGTAGAGATGAAGAAATGCAGAGAAAAATTATATATATTTGCATTATCTCAAAATCTAATTAATCCAAATTCTAACATTTCTTATCTGTATTTATCTGCGTTCATCAGCGGTTATACCTTTTCTTTTTCTTTCTTTTTTGTATTATTCGTGAATTTGTGGCTTATTTTTTTTATGCTAATATTTTCTCTAAATGTATCCCGTGTGAAGCTTTCAGCAATATTACCGAATTATTTTTAAATGATGAAACAATACCACTACTCATAAAATCTTCTACTTTATCAAAATGAATATTACTTTGGTATAATTTCGAATGATTTCCAATTGAAATAATACTTTCTGAGTCAATTTCTTTTAATTTATCACTGACTTCTTTATGATAATTTTGAGCCAACTCTCCAAGCTCCAACATATCTCCCAAAATAGCATAATGGGGAAGCTGGGGTTTATAATTTTTCCAAAACTCTATTGCTGCTTCCATTGAATTTGGATTTGCATTGTAACAATCTGCTAAGAAGATATGATTTGCATTTTTAACAATTTCCATTCTTAGATTCATATCTAAATCTTTTTGAAGTGCCAATTTGATTATTTCTTCATCAATATGCAGCTCTTTTGCTAATAATATTGAGATTGTGGCATTCAAAACAAATACTTTAAAGGGAGATGCAATCTGAAAATCTAAATTATTTACTTTAAAAAAAGTCGAATCATTCTTAGTAAAAACATCTGAAATATGATAATTATTACTTGCAGAATAACCAAATGTAATTCCAGAGAATTCTTCAAATCGTTTATCATCTCTTGGGAAAATTTTTATTTCTGAGTATTTTCTAAATAAAGTAGATTTTTCTTTATAAACTCCATTCTCATCAATTAAAAATTCCAAATGAGATGCTCCGATATTCGTAATTATGGAAATATCCGGTTCACAAATATCTCTCAAATACGAAATTTCTCCAAAATGATTTGAGCCAAGTTCATAAATTGCATAATCATATTTTGGTTTCAATTTAAAAATCGTTTTTGGTAAACCAATGGAATTATTTTCGTTCTCAAAAGTTCGCAAAGTAGATGCTACAGAATTTAAAATATTATAGATATATTCCTTCGTTGTCGTTTTTCCATAACTTCCAGTAAGAGCAATAGAAAGAGCGGGGAAAAGATTTCTATAATTTTTGGCAAAATTTCCATAAGCTATAAGCGGATCTTTCACTCTGAATATTTTTTTTGAATTTGATTTAAAATCTTTATTTACAACAGCGTAGCAATTCTTTTTCTCTAAAATTTTCTCAACATAGTTATGACCATCGAAATTTTCTCCGCTCAGAGCAAAAAAAAGTGAGTTCTGAGAAATATCCCGAGAATCTGTTGAGATATGATTGATTATTAAGTTATCTTTTTTTTCAACTTTTTGACCAAAGAAATGTTCCAATTGAATAATATCAATTGGGATAGAAAGCGAGTTTGAATTATTTAAAGATTTTTGCTTTTCAAGAACTGAATAAACAATTTCTTTCTCATCGAAAGGAATTTTATCATTCCCAATAATCTGATAATTTTCGTGTCCTTTTCCAGCGAGAAGCAAAATGTCGTCTTTCCTAAGTAAAGAAATTGCTGTTTCAATTGCTTTTTTTCGATCTGAAATTATCCAAAAATCATCATAAAGAGCAGACTTTTCGATAATGTCAGAAATAATATCGCTGGGATTTTCAGTTCTGGGATTATCAGAAGTCACTATCGTATAATCTGCAAATTTCAAAGAAGCTGTCATCATTTGGGGACGCTTTGTTTTATCCCGATTACCACCAGCACCGAAAACACAATATAGTTTATTCTTTTTAGTTTCAGAAAGAGTTTGCAATACATTTTCCAAAGCATCTGGTGTATGTGCAAAATCAATAAAAATAGAAAAATCTTTTGTATTATTCAATTTTTCTAAACGACCTGGTACAACTGAATAATCAATATCAGAATAAGATACTATATTTTGAGGAACTAATTTCATAAAAGTACAAAATGCAGCGGTGTAATTATAAATATTGAACTTTCCAATCAGATTAATTTTGAAATTAAATGATTTTAAGACTGTTTTTATGAGAAAGCTTGAGAAATCCTGAGTAGTTTTCACATTTTGTATTTGATAATCACTTTCATTTATAGAATACGAAATTTTATTATTTGTTATAGAATTATAGAAATCTTTGCCAAATTTATCATCGATATTAATTACTGAAAAACCATTATTAACATCAGTATACTGGAGAAGTTTGAATTTCTCTTTTGCGTAAGTTTCCATAGTGTTATGAAAATCCAAGTGATCTTGGCTAAGATTTGTAAAAATTGCAGCATCAAATTCTAAACCAAATACGCGTTCTAAAGCCAGAGCGTGTGATGATACTTCTATTATCACATATTCAATATTATTTCTCACCATTTCGGATAAAATTTTATTCAACTCGATAATATCTGGTGTCGTGTGATTTAATGAAAAATATTTTTCTACAATCGAATAACCTAAAGTACCAATTGTTCCAACTTTGCTTTTATTTGTTTTTAATAAATTTTCCAAAATTTTCAAAGTAGTAGTTTTTCCATTTGTACCAGTTATTCCAATTAATTTAAATTTACCAGAAGGATTTTCAAATTTATATTTTGCTAAAATAGCGACTGCTTTTCTAGAATTATATACAATTATTTGTGGATAATCTTTGATTGTTTTTTCACTTATAAGTAATGTAGCACCCTTTTTCATTGCTAATTCAGCAAAATTGTGACCATCCATCTCGTAACCTTTGATGCAAACAAAAATATCATTTGATTTGATTAAGCGAGAATCAGTTTGCAAATTATTAAGTTCAAGCAATTCTGATAAATGCAAAGAGTTTTGAAATAAATCATTATTCTTTAGTATTTCTACTATTTTTGATATTTTTAACGTGTTGCTGATATATTGCATCTCTCACCAAATTTTATTTTTGAACCTGCGGGAATTGATTGCGTATTTATAATACCATTTCCTTGAACTATTAATTTAATTTTTTTTCGATTTGAAACAGAAATTGCATTTTTAAGAGTAAGCCCCACAAGATTAGGCATTTTGTAATCTATAGAATCATTTTGGACAATATTTTCTTTCTTATCAAAAATAATTATTACAGTTTCATTCTTATTAAATTTTACTTGTGGTTTTGGGTATTGATCAGCAACAATATTTTTATCGGAATTATTAATTATTTTATAATTAATTCCTGCTTTAGATAATTTCAGCAATGTTTTTTCCTT
This sequence comes from Candidatus Cloacimonadota bacterium, assembly GCA_021108315.1. GTDB lineage: Bacteria > Cloacimonadota > Cloacimonadia > Cloacimonadales > TCS61 > JAIORE01. Next base: position 4,011 of record JAIORE010000179.1, on the reverse strand, counting down.
AGTTAAGCCAATCAATTTCGGCATTTTTACGAATTCAATGTCTTTTTCTTTAGCTTCGCTGAGCAAGTTATTTTGTGGCAGATTTATCATATTTTTAATGATATTTTTAAATGTGGGAACAGCAGATTGAGCAGCATAATGATAATATTGATAAAAATCCGGTTCGTCAAAGGCAACTACCATTACATATTTAGGATCCTCTACCGGAAAAAAACCTGCAAAAACTGAAGTATATTTATCTTTGGAATATCCGGCAGTTCCACTTTTACTTTTTTCAGCAGTTCCGGTCTTTCCGGCTACGGTTAGTTGATCAAATTTTGTAGCAACTCCGGTTCCATAATCCACCACTCCTTTAAGAAAATCTTTCAGTGTATCTACAGATTTTTTATCAGAAATAGTACGTAGTTTTTTAGGTTTGAATTTTTTTACTCTTTTTCCATTTTCATCAATAATTTCACTGCAAATATACGGTTTCATCACATTTCCACCGTTGGCAAAAGTGCAATATGCATTTGCTAATTGTATTGCAGTCACCGAAATTTCCTGTCCAAATGAGATTGAATGTAGAGAAAACCCTTGCCAATCTTTTAATTTTCGGAAAATCCCATCAGATTCACCTGCCAAGTTTGAGCCGGTACGATGACCAAAACCGAGCTCAACCATACGATCATAAAGCATTTTACTACCAATTTTCTCAACAATTTTACTAACTCCTACGTTACTGGAATGGGCAATAATATCCTTAAAACTCAAATATCTATATTCATGAACATCTTTGATCAAGCGGTTTTCCATTTGATAATCACGGCAATCAATTTTTTGCTCAGGTTTATAGATGTCTTTTTCCAGTGCAATTAGGGCAGTAATTGGTTTTAAAGTAGAACCAGGTTCAAACATAAAAGAAACTGCCAAATTAGGTAATGCTCTCAAGCTTCCTGGTGATTTAAAATTATCCTCTTTGGAGAGTCCAGCCATTGCCAAAATTTCTCCCGTTTGTGGGTTCATTATTACGCCAATTGCGTTTTTTGCTTTATATTTTTCGATGCCGTGAGTAAGATTATTCTCCATAATTTCTTGAAGATTGGCATCAATTGTGAGAATTATGGAATTGCCATTTTGTGGTTTATTTTCCTTTAAGAAGAGAAAGGGGATTTTACGATTATTAGCGTCACTAAAGACTTCTTTCCAACCATATTTTCCTGAAAGTTCCGTATCAAAAGTAGATTCTAAACCACATTTTCCTCGAACATCATAAATGGTTTCCCTATTTTTTTCGGAACTTTTTACCATTCCCAATAATCTAGCGGCTAATTTATTTTTAGGATAAGTTCTTCTAATACCGCTAAATGATTTTACTAATCCCGGAATATTTTCTTCGCCAAATTTTGCTTTTATATTTTCAATGTCATTTTCTGTAATATTTTTTACTATAAAAACAGCATTTGCTTTGAGGTTAGTATTCAGTTTCAATAGAACACTTTTTCTAGAAATTGCTGTATATTTGGAAATAATTTTTGCAATTTCCTGATAAACATCGGCAATTTTTATACCTTTTACAGCATTTTTTTTACAATATTTACTAATTGCATTTCGATCAATATCAATTTGGTATAATTTAATTGAACTTACCAAAAGCTGTTTGTTGCGGTCGTATATATTACCACGATATGAGGTAATGATTTGTTTAGATAAATGTTGACGTCTATTAATGACATTTTTAAAATCATGAGGATCCATAATCTGAACAATAAAGAGGTAAATCATCCAAATCAATATAAATATTGAATTAATCATAACAAAAATGGTTAACCTAAGCTTCATAGGATCTTCTCTAAGTAAAATTATTTTTTTGTAAAAGCCTCAACTGATGGAATTATGTAGTCAATCAAACTAAATGACCTTTCATCTTTATTCATAACGATTATATGTCGTGAGCTGGTGTCTTCTGGATAGAACATATTGAGTTTTTCAGTTGCTAATTTTTCAATTCTATAACGAGAACTTAATTCAATATTTTCCATCACAATTCCTAAGTTAATATCTTTACGTGATTTTAGTAATTCAGTTAATTTAGTGTTTTCTTTGGAAATATTCAAGATATGATGTTTATTATAATAATGAAGGAAAATCGTTGTAAAAATAATAAAAACAAAGATAACTACTTTATAATTCATGCGACATCCTTTCTTTCTGCAAACCGCATTTTTGCACTTCTAGCTCTACTATTTTCAGCAATTTCTTCCTTTGATGGAAGGACAGGTTTCTTGGTTAATACACTAATATATGATTGCTTAGAACATACACATTTTAAAAAATTTTGAGGGCATAAACAATCTTTTTCTTGTTCTCGAAAAATATTCTTAACAATTCGATCTTCTAAACTATGATATGATATGACGACAATTCTTCCACCCGGCTTTAAAATCCTGATTGCATCATTTAGTGCTCTTTCTAAGGATTCTAATTCGCTATTAACATAGATTCGTAATGCTTGGAAAATACGTGCTTTAGCTTTTAACTTCTGTCTTGAATACGTATAATTATCTATTATCGTTCCAAGTTCAAGAGTAGTTTTAATTGGATTTTCCTGTCGCTCTAGGATGATCCCACGGGCAATACGATTTGATTCTTTTTCTTCTCCATATTTATAGAAAATCGATAAAAGTTTTTCGTAGGGATATTTGTTAATCACTTCGTAAGCTGATAACTCTTTACTTATATCCATTCGCATATCAAGAGCACCATCATAAGAAAAACTGAATCCTCTTTTTGAATCATTTATTTGATGCGATGAAACACCAAGATCAAATAGTATTCCATCAATTTTTTTTACTCTTTCCAAAGAAAGCCTAGTCCACAGATTTGCAAAATTATCTTGAATCATTACAAATCTTGCTGGGAAATCATTTTGTAATTTTATTGCATTCTCTATAGAATCATTATCTTGATCAAATGAAAAAAGTCTGATGCTTGGGTTTGAATCCAAAATTGCTCTGGAATGACCTCCTCCACCGAAAGTTGTATCTACATAAATACCTTTGTTCTTGATATTTAAGGCATTTAAGCATTCATTTAATAACACGGGAGTATGATATTTTATCATGTTTGATAATCCTCTGATTTAAACATTTCCATATGTTCAAGAATTGTTTTTTCTCGTACTATTTTATATCGTTCCGGATCCCAGATCGAAATAAAGCTTCCTTCTCCTTTGATCATTACTTTCTCTGAAATATTTGCTAATTCTATTAATTCATCACTGAGTTTGATGCGACCGGTATTTTCCATTTTTTGCTCAGATGATGCAAAATATCTTAGATTGTGTAGCATAGTAATATCTCGTGGGGTTGCTTTTTCACGGAGTGAGGAAATTTTTTCATTCCAGTTATCCAAAGGATAGATCACAATATTTTTTTGGGGACCAATAGTGATAATCAATTTTTGCTTTGAAATTGTACTGAATTTTTTCTTTAGAACGGCTGGTAGTGTAACCCACTTCTGTTTATTAACCGCAATGTGAAAAGTTCCTAAAAATTCTCCCGACATAAAATCCCCTCATCCAAAGTACTATCTCACTGAGAATAATTGAGTAATTTTGAGTAAATCTGGGGCAAATATGTTTGAATGATATATGTCGTCAAGTAAAAAATGAGTAAATTCGTGCTTTTCTTGGTTAAATATTAACTGTATGCAAAATAATAAGTTAAGCCGTGTTTAATTCTTTTACAAAACAGTGTTTTGAGGATTCATTTTTAGTATCATAGTTTGATTAACTTTTTTTTTCATAATTGAAATAAATTTTGCACAATTATTGTTAGGAATAAATTTAACTATATATGTATTAATAAGTTAGCCGATAAATATAATGAATATAAAAAAATAAAGCAAAATATCAAATTAATGGGAAATGAAAATAAAAATAATTATGCGAAAATTTCAATTTTCTGATTAAACATCAATACCGTTCGGCACAGTATTTGCGATAATTTTGGAAATATTCTCGTAAGCTGG
>JAIORE010000260.1 GCA_021108315.1 Candidatus Cloacimonadota bacterium | reverse complement strand
TCATAAGCAAAAAGGAACTTTAACGAAAGAAATTATTACCCATAAAAGATTATATAAAGAATTATCAGATTGTCAGATAGACACGATTGAGGTAAATAATATTCAAAAGCGAAAATATAGTATAACTCGTCCGACGAATAGGCAAAAGGAATTACTAAAAAGACTAGAAATAAAAAATTTAAACAAAAACAAGTCTCTTCAAAAAGCTGAGTATTTAGATAAAAATTAGATTACGTCTAATAATTTTTTGCAATTGTGAGTGTTAATAGGGGCTTAGGCTATATAAGTGGTAAAGTAGGGCTAGAACAAGCAACTCGAAGTTGCGAAATTATTTTCCATCATTCAATCCAAAGAATCATTATTTCTCCATTTTTTATTGACTAATCTATCTACGCATCATATATATGCTTCAATAGAATAATATGGAGAAATAATGCAAGAAAAAAATGAAAAAATTTACGCTATTAAGGAACGGATTAAGTGTTTAAAAAAAGAGTTAGTTGCAATAGAAAATATGTGACCGGGTTTGCTTACGAAACAATACAAAAATCCAAAAGAAAAAACTGGGGGATATTATCAAATTAGTTATACTTGATGGTCTCGTAAAAAAGGAAAAAGCAAGCATTTTTACAAGAATACATTTTTTGTAATTGCCTATTATGTAGGATGTTACAAAAAAGATAAATCTCTGGAAATTTCAATATTTGGACTTTTTACGAGATCGTCATACTTATAAAATGAAAAGTAAAACAGATTATGTAAGAAAAAATCATATTGAGAAATTGAATGAAGAAATAAACAGCTACAAGAAATTTTGCAAATTGACAAAAGAATGGATTGGTCTGGCTTTGGAAAAATCTAAATTGGAAATTAAATCAGAAATAATTAGAAAGATATCTTAAGAACTCTTTACTCTCAAGTTAAGTATTATAAGGGGAGAAAGCAGCCTTGAGGATTACAAGACCGCTTTCTTTTGGGAGTGAGGGGAATTTATATTTAAAACAATTATTTGATAAATAGTTGTGTGAACTGAATATCTTCAAAAACTGTTGAAAATTCTAGCGTGATTTTATCTCTTAAACTCCAAGAGGAATTTTTTTGACCACCAAAAGCTCCAAGGTCATTCTTCGTTCCCCAAAGACCAGTATTTACAGAGCGTGAAGCATCACAATATTTAATTTCAGGATTTCCACCATCAATACAAGGTGAGAAATTTTCAAGATTTAAGACATCACAATTTAAGCGAAAATCATAACTTTCAGGATTAATGAATTGAGGATTTTTACCATATATATTTCCAGTAATATCTATAACTTGATTTGGTTGATAACTATTTTTTATCAATGTATAACTTAAAGAAACTTTACTTTGATCATCATTAAACCAGAATTCAGGAACTTCATTCCATATAACTGAATTTTGAAGGTGAGCACTAGATCTATGATCAAGTTTCAAACCACAAACCATAATATCTGAAATCACAGTATTTTCTATCAGAATATTTGATTCATTTTCTAGGGAAATTCCGAATTTTGAACCGACAATTATATTATTGATAATTTCAACTGTATTTTTATTCATCAACATAATACCATCACTAGAAGCATTTATGAAATTGTTACTAATCATTGCATTACTTTTATAGTAGCAAATGATTCCTTCTGATATATTTCTAAAAATATTATTTTTAATCTCCGGCTCAGAATAACGTATGCAAATAATTCCAGTTTTGGAATTTTCTATAATATTTTTCTCAATAATTGGATCTGAAGAATTATAGCAAATGATTCCAGCTGTTCTATTATTGTTAAATTTATTGTTATAAATATATGTAGTTTTTGTCTGATCAGTTTTGGAGACTTGGATTCCTACAATGTTGTTTTCAATATTGCAATTATATATTTTTGCATTAGAATTCGGTAATAAAGTAATGGCTCCCTTAAGAACAGTAGCTTCGATTAAATTTGTGATTTTACTACAATATTCGATATTGCAATAATCTAATATACTTTCCGGATCACTATTATCAAACAAGATCATTCCCCAATTACCGGCATTTGAATAACGAGTAAATGTAACTCTATTTTCAGGCTCTCCTAATGCTACTAATTTTCCATTCACACGAATAATTGTTTGGTCAAATTTATCAGAACTATAGTCATTATTATCACCAACTTTACATTTAATCAAGGTACCTGGTTCAATATTCAAAGTTTTTCCTTGAGGAACAATGATCTCTCCAGACAAAATGTATGGTGAATGGGATTTGGTCCAATTTCCATAAGCAACATCTCCATTTTTTAGAACTACTTTAGCTGGCATATTAAATGTAAAAATTAAAAAAAGCCCGAATAAAACTGCCTTTAAAATTAATTTAGTATTTGATTTCATTTTTCCTCCATGAAATAATATATTTGACATTTATCAATGCAGTACTTGTGCCAAACAGCATTTTTGTTATATATCTTTTGTAACACTCAGTTTTTCAATGTATTATGAATTACATCTGTAATAGTAGGAATTCATTTTATTCCAACATGTACCACGTACACCACCTTTTGTGTAATATTTTTGGTACAGCAGTGTTGAATTATTGAATTTTCAATAAATAACTTGCCTTTTTCAAATGAGTAAAAATATTAACTCAAAAAAATTGTAAAAATTATCTTATAAATAGAAAAAAGGATATAAATGGAAAAACCTATTTTAATAAAAGGAGATTCAGTAGTTGATCATCGTGGGAAAGTGAGTTTTGTAAATGATTTTGATTTCAAAGATATAAAGAGATTTTATTTTAGCCAAAATCATCAAGCGAATTTTGTAAGAGCTTGGCAATGTCATAAACACGAAGCAAAATATTTCACAGTTATACAAGGAACAGCTCTTATTTGTACTGTGAAAATTGACAACTGGAATAATCCATCAAAAGATCTACCAATTCAAGAATTCATTATTTCTGCTGAGAAACCAACGATACTAAGAATTCCCAAAGGTTTTGCCAATGGTATTATGAACTTTTCCAAAGATACGAAAATATTAATATTTGCTACAACCACTTTATCAGAAACTTCCCAAGATGACATAAGATTAGCACCGGATTATTGGAATCCTTGGAAAAAAGTAGTTAAATCATTATGAAGAAATTACTAATAATTATCATGATCGTATTTGTTTACTTCGCATGTTCAACTAATGTAAAATATAAAACAAAAAAAAATTATCCCCAAAGCAATTCAAAAGTAAAAAACAGTAACAACTTGATTGAGCAAAAAGGAAAGATCTATCATTATAATACTTCTTATTATGGAAAAGAATTTCACGGTCGTCTTACTTCCAGCGGTGAAAAATATGATATGTACGATTTCACTTGTGCTCATAAGAAATTCCCTTTTGGAACAAAATTATTAGTTACTGATGAAGAAACAGGTAAATCGGTTACAGTTCGAGTCAATGATAGAGGTCCGTTCAAACCAAACAGACAACTTGACTTATCTTTTGCTGCTGCTAAAAAAATTGGTCTAATTCCTTATGGTGTGAGAAAATTTAGAGTACAGGTTATTAAATAAATATGAATAAATTTATAGAATTTAGTGCAGAAGTAAAATCCGCTCTTGAAAATAATAAACCTGTAATCGCCTTAGAATCAACTATCATTTCTCACGGTATGCCTTTTCCTAGAAATATTGAAGTTGCTAATAATTTAGAAAACATTGCCAGAGACAAAAATGTGATTCCAGCAACAATTTGTTTAATGAATGGAAAAATAAAAATTGGTTTGAACGAGAATGAACTAAATATTTTAGCAAAATCAGATAAAGTACGAAAAGTTTCTCGTCGAGAAATACCGGAAGTTTTAGCAAGAAATGAAATTGGGGCTACAACTGTCGCAGCAACAATGATTGCAGCCCACTTAGCTGGAATTAAAGTATTTGCAACTGGAGGAATCGGTGGAGTTCATCGAGGAGCAGAAACAAGTTTTGATATTTCTACAGATTTGATCGAATTATCTCGAACTCCTGTAATTGTGGTTACAGCCGGTGCAAAAGCTATTCTTGATCTACCTAAAACGCTAGAATACTTAGAAACATTAGGAATTAATATTTTAGGCTATAAAACTGATTTTCTACCTGCTTTTTATTCCTCTAAATCTAATTTGAAAATTAAGAGAGTTGGCTCTACTTCTGAAATTGTCAATATTTTTAAGATCAGTCAAGAATTAGGATTTCCGCAAGGATTGATCATTGCTAATCCAGTTCCAGAAAAATTTGAAATACCTTTTAATGAAATAGGTTCTATTATCCAAAGAGCTCTTCAAAAAGCGGTTGAACAGAATGTTAAAGGTCAAAAAGTTACACCTTTTTTACTATCAAAAATTGTTGAATTTACCAATGGAAAATCTTTGGAGACTAATATAAAATTGGTGGAAAATAATGTTAGATTAGCTTGTGAGATTTTTAAAGAGTTGGATTAAATTGTTTATTGGGGCTTTTCGATTGACAATATTAAGCAATAAAAAAATTTAACGCAATTGATTATGATAGGAGCTATATGAAAATTTTAATTACTGGCGGAGCAGGTTTCATTGGATCACATTTAAGTGAAAAACTATTAAAAAGTGGTTATGAGGTTTCTATTATTGATAATCTTTCCACTGGTAGTCTATTGAATCTGGAAAAAATCAAATCAAGTTCAAAAACTGAAATTCATATAGATTCAATTTTCAATAAAAAAAAAATGAAAGAATTGGTGCAGAAATGTGATCAAATCTATCATTTAGCTGCAGCAGTCGGTGTAAGATTGATTGTCGATAAACCTGTTGAAACAATTGAAACAAATATTTTAGGCACAGATATTTTAATCAAGTTAGCTAATCAATTTAATAAAAAAATATTTATTGCATCAACATCAGAAGTTTATGGAAAAAATGACTCTTTACCTTTTATGGAAAATTGTAATCGTATTTATGGTTCTACAAATATCAGAAGATGGGCTTATGCGGAATCAAAAGCAATTGATGAATTTTTAGCTTTGGCATATCATTACGAAAAGAAACTTCCAGTGGTAATTGGTAGATTATTTAATACAGTAGGTCCCAGACAATCAGGGCAATACGGAATGGTTATCCCTAGATTCGTGCAACAAGCTTTGCTTGATCATTCATTAACTGTTTATGGCGACGGTACGCAAACAAGATGTTTTACACATGTATATGATTCAATCGAAGCAATGGTGGGATTGATGAATAATGACAATTGTATTGGTGAAGTATATAATATAGGTTCAGATCAAGAAATAAGTATTTTAGAATTAGCAAAAAGGGTAATTTCTGTTACTAACAGTAATTCCAAAATTAAACTTATATCTTATTCTGATGCATACGAAGATGGGTTTGAGGATATGAAGCGTAGAGTACCTGATTTGAGTAAATTAAATAATACAATAGAATTTAATCCTGAATTCAATATTGATAACATCCTTATTCAAACATATGATTATTTTAAACAATACAATATTATGGAAGGAATTTGAAAATAAAAAGCATTGAAACCAAAATTATTGATATTTCAACAATATCAATAAATAAATATGCAAGAAATAGGATTAATTTAATTGAATATTGGAATGTATTTTTTTAATAATAAAAAATTACTAGCAAATTTATTATTTTTTATTATTTTTTTAATAATATCTGTAAATAATTGGAGCATTGCATTTGATATAAGTAATCAGAAAGTGAAGGTTAATCAAATTGAATTTTCTTTAGAACCCTACATTCAATTTTACTTTGAAACCAATCATACACATACAGTAGAATTCATTTTGGATAATTACAATTGTGTTAATAATCAAATAACTTTTAAATATATTTCATCTGGTGGTTCAATTGATTATTATGTGAAGATTTATCCCTCTGAGAATTTTCAGCATATGTACCAAGTAGAAATAAAAATTGATTTTCGAATCGATATTAAGATTAGAAATATTTCATTGAATCTGAATTTCTCTCAAGAAGTTGAATATTACCAAGGACCTCAGTCTATACAAGAGAATTCACAAAACAAGAATTTTAATCTTGTTCCTTATACAAATAGAGTAATTCAATATTCAAACGGAAATTCTTCTATGTGGTTAATTGGATCAAACTATCTTGGAGTAAAAGGAGTTGAGACAATTAATGGAAATGTCATCAAATTTTATGATAACAATTTTCATGCTGCACCATTACTTATCTACCATCTTGAAGAGAAAGACTGGAGACCGATTGATTATGGATCATCTTTGGAATATTCATTTCTCATATCTTCTGAAAAACCTATTTTCCCTGAGATAAATAATTATCCCGGAAACAAAAAAGCAGCATTGTGTATAACAAATGATGCAGATAGAGAAAGTAATGACCGTCTTCGAGTAGTATATTTTGGAAGTTCAAATGAAGATAACCAGTATTATCTTAATAGAGGTTTAATTGCGAACAACATACCTGTAAGCAATACTGTATTTGGTGTTAATATTGATTCGATGCAAAATATATGGGAGGATCTTAAATACTACGGTAATTCCATAGGATTACATACATACGATCCGCATGAAGATGATTTGGATTTACTCCGTGATTGCCTTTTGGATGATATGCAGGAATTTGATGTGAGATTATGGATTGATCATGCATGGGTAAGTAACCCTGAAGATATATGTCATGATGGATGCGATCCGACATCCAATCATTATGTTATGGATATCCTGAGTGATGCTCATATTGATTATGCTTGGATAGGATATAACAGAATCAATTCTTTTAATGCTTTTGATGATTATCGCCAACTTCCTCATCGAGTTTATAGTTTAAATACAACCCACCCAATCATGTATTTCGAACGTCGGATGGCTTTGTATTGGAAGTATCATGCTCATCCAGAATGGGATTGGTATCATGTAGTAACACCTCAAAAATTAGATGAATTAATAGAACAGAGGGGTTTAACAATTCTTTATACACATTTCAGTAGACCTACAAATTCTTCTGCTGAAGCATTCTTTGATGCGTTACCTTCAGGTGAATTAGTGATTAAATCTGAAGTTGAAGATAATTTTAAAATGTTAAATGTATATTCAATATTTCATGGTTTGTGGATTGATACTATTGAACGCATATTCGACAGATTGATTGCTATCGATTCTGTGAAGATCACAAAAATTCAGAAATTGCAAGATCATTATAGAATAACTTTTAGAAATAATTCAGATATAACTTTAGATGATTTTTCATTCAATTATGGTGATGAATACTATTATGTTGATACTTTTGAGAAAGATTCAGAGGTTGATTTTTCATTACCTTTTGAAAATTACGAAAATCTAAATATTAGTGATATTGATTATTGCATTATTCATGAAGATACGCACATAGTATTTCGTTTTTTCAATGTCTCTACAAACTGGATAAAAAAAATCAAACTTTATAATATAAAAGGACAATATTTGAGAATTAAAAATTATGAGATATCCTTTGATGAAATTCGTTTTAATATGAATGATAAACCATCAGGAACTTATTTTGTAGTTTTTTCAAATGCAAATGATAAGAAAGTAATACGTTTTATTTATCTTAAGTAATCTATTTTTACTATAAATATGTAATATGATAATTAAAGGAAAAAATGTTTCAGAATAAGGATGAATTATGGATAGGAACGAGATAGATATTCTAGAATATGGACAAATTCTTTGGAATCGGAAAAAATTTATAATAATTATGGTTGTAATTCTTACATTAGTTTCAGTAGGTGTAAGTTTTATATTACCCAAATGGTATAAAGCAACAGCAATGATTTTACCACAATCATCTGAACAAAATAGGTTTGGTGGAATAAGTGCAAATTTAAGTGCTTTAGGATTGGGAGGTGTATTAGGGGGAGATGATAACCAATTAAGATTAATAGCAATACTAAAAAGCAGAACACTACTTGAGAAAATGAATGAAAAATTTGACTTTCAATCAATATATGAAACTGAAAATGAAGAAGAAGCAATTTTAATATTACATGATAAATTAGAAATAAAAGTAGGGGATGAAGAGCAGATAATAGTCTCATTTTTAGACAAAAATCAAGAAACAGTAGCAAATATGACAAATTATGTAATTTCCTGTTTAGATAGTTTAAATATTTCTTTATCAACATTAAAAGCAAAAAATAATAAAGATTTTGTTGGAGATCGAGTAAAAATTATTCGAGATAGTTTATATAAATTTGAAACTGAATATGCCGAATTCATGAATAGAAATGATATAATTGATATTGATACACAGCTAAAAATACAGATAGAAAAAATAGCAAAATTGAAAGCTGAAATTATGGCAATGGAGATAAAATTAGAAATAAATAAGACAACATTAGCTAAAAATAGTCCATTAATTGCTAGCTCAGAGATATCATTAAATTTAGTTAGAGAAAAATATGATGATTTTATAAATAAAAAAAAATCCGAGAATCTTTTTTTAAATTTAGATAATCTTTCTGAGATACAAAAAGAATTTGCTCAACTCGAAAGGAATGTTATCTATTATAATAAGCTATTTGAATATTTAGGTCCTCAATATGAACAAGCAAAGATTGAGGAAGCAAAAAAAATTCCTACAATCCAAGTTCTTGATTATGGGATTAGACCTGAAAAAAGATTTAGTCCAAAACGGAGAATTATTGTTATTATTAGTTTTCTATTTAGTCTAATATTTTCGATAATTATTGTATTCATAAAGTATGCTCTTGAAAATTATGAAGAATAACCGGATTCCATAGAAGAATGCATAGAAGTTTCAAAAAATATCTTTCAAATACTTCATGGCTTTTTTTCGCAAATGGCTTAAAGCTTTTTTCAAATTTTTTTCTTTCAATATTTATAATCAGATATTTAGGTGCAGAGAAATTTGGAATATTAAGTTATGCAATTAGTTTTGTTGGTTTATTTAGTGCTTTCTCAAGCTTTAGACTTGATTCGATAGTAGTTAAAGAATTACTGAATAAACAAGAAGAAAAGAATGAAATATATGGAACAGCCTTTATTATAAAGATTTTGGGATGTATATTCGTTTCAATAATAATTTTAACTTATATTCATTACTCATCTTTAAATTTTGTTACAAAAATTGTATTTGTATTTATTCTTCTGGGATTATTTTTTCAAAACTTTAAAGTTATTGATTTTTATTTCCAATCAAAAGTTCTTCTTAAATATTCTTCGATAGTTATTATTTATAAAGAAATAATTTTATCATTGTTTAAAATCGGATTAATTATAGCTAACTGCAATTTGATCTGGTTTGCTTTTGCATTAACTCTAGATCATATTTTATTTGCAATTGGCTTATTGTATATGTATATGAAAAAGGGTGAAAATATTCTCAATTGGAAAATAAAAAAATCTCTTTTTTTTCAATTTATTAAAGAATCTTATCCGTTAGTGCTTTCCGGAGTTTTAGCTACTATTAATATCAGGATTGATCAGATAATGATTAAATTTTTTCTTGGTTTTGAAGCTGTCGGAAAATATGCTGCAGCAACCAGATTTAATCAAATGATAAATTTAATACCAATTCTTATTGCAACTTCTCTTTTTCCTGCAATAGTTAATTCAAAAAAGAATAATGAGGAAGTCTACCATTCACGCTTACAATTTTTATATGACTTGATGGTGTTAATAACTTTTTCAATTGGGATACCGGCTTTTGTATTTTCAAAACAGATAATTTTATTAATTTACGGAAATGACTTTTATGAATCGATTATTGTCTTTCAAATTTATATTTGGGTTACAATTTTTGTCTTTCTTGGTGTGATCAGAGGTAGATGGATTGTAATTGAAAATCTTCAACATCTCTCCTTGATTTATAATTCAATTGCCGTGATATATAACATTACTGCCAATTATTTTTTAATACCAGTTTATGGAATTAAAGCAGCTGCTTGGAATTCATTAGTTGCTATGTTTCTATCCATATACTTGCTAAATCTCTGTAATAAGAAGACTTATATACTTTTTGTTATGATCTCGAAATCATTTTATCATGTAGTAAGTTTTAAATTTGTAAAAAGGTTGATTAATGAAACAAAGAATATTGAAACTCGTTCCTTTAAAAATTAAAACATTGTTAAGATTTGTAAAATATCTGAAGGGCATTATTTCTAATTATTTTTATGATGCTTTTCGTTATGTTATATATTCTTCAATTATAATGGATAAAGATAGCGATGAAAAAAGGCTTGAAGCAATGATAATTAAACGATATCATGTTATTGAAAAAGGTTTATCATTTCCTGATACAAGATTAGGTTTTGGGAAAATAGCAATTATAGAACTATTAAATTTTCTGGAAATATATAAAAAAAACAACTTTAATATTGAAAATCTTTCCTATCAATCAGCTTTGGGTTCAGTTGATGAATATATAAATTTTCATGATACTAATAGATTTGAAATAGAGGAAGTAATTAAACGATATACTAATATAAATAAAAAACATAAATTTAATTGTGGAGGAACAAAAGAATTAACAAAAGATAAGATTTTAAATAACTCTCAAGCCAATTTCGAACAATTCAGTAAATATCGATTTAGTATCAGAGATTTCACAGAAGAGGATGTAAATATTGCTTTGCTGACAAGAGCGATAAATATTTCAACTAAAACACCGTCTGCTTGCAATAGACAAACTGTTCGAGTAATTATTGTTAAAGATAAAAATTTAATAATAGAGGCATTTAACATACAGAGCGGCAATAGAGGATTTGGTCATAAAGCAAATAAGCTTCTTATAATTACTTCAGATTTATCTTATTATAATGGAATTAAAGAGAGAAGTCAATCTTATGTTGATGGTGGAATGTTTGCTATGAGTTTACTTTATAGCCTTCATTACCTCGGTTTAGGTGCTTGTACTTTAAATTGGGCTTATTCATTCAAGCAAGATTTGAAACTTCGAAAAATTATAGGAATTGAAAAAACTGAAAATATAATATTAATGATAATCGTTGGACACTTAAAAAATCAATTCAAAGTTCCTATCTCTTCAAGAAAAAAAGTTGAAGATATTATTTATATAAAGTGAGATTAAATAGTATGAAAATTGGAATTTTAACTTTTCATAGAGTAGTAAATCACGGATCGCTATTACAAGCTTATGCCACTTGTGAATTACTAAAACAAAGATATCCGAAAGCAGATATTGAAATTATAGATTATAGCCCAATAAAAGGGTTGATAAAAGAATTTCGGTCAACAATTATTACCAGAAACTTTCGAAATTTAAGTTTAAGTTTGTCAAGAATTCACAAAATGAATAACTTCATTAATAACTATTTACCATTATCTCCTAAAAAATTGTGGAGTAATAATTATAATAAATCTGTTAGTTTTATAAATAGATTAAATTATGATGTAATTTTTGTTGGAAGCGATGTTGTTTTTGAGATTAAGAATAAGCATGGTTATGCACCACCAATCCCTAATATATATTGGTTATCTGAAAAGATTAATGCAAAAAAAATTGCTTTTGCAGCTTCTTCTGACAAAAGCAATGTTCAACTAAATGATACACAATGTGAAATTCTGAAAAAATCTCTTAATAGCTTTTCTTTACTCGGTCTCCGGGATAACTACACAGAATCGTTAATTACTAATATTTTAGGTAAAAAAGATGAGAAAATTATTAGGATTCCTGATCCTACTTTTTCATTGGAAATAAAGAAAACAAACATTGATAAAAAGCTTATTAAAATCGGAGTTAATTTAAAAAAACCAATTCTTGGTTTACATCTACCCAATAATATTTTAAGTAATAAAATTAGTAGTCATTTTAAAGAAAAGGGATATCAGATTATTTCTCCGATATTTAATCAAAATGCTGATTTTAATCTCGGAGGAATTATTAATTCTTTTGAATGGGCAGAAGTTTATAAATATTTTGATTTTACAATAACGAATCGTTTTCACGGTACAATTTTTTGTATAAAAAATAAAGTAAATTTTTTAAGTATTAATGATTCTAAAGCTTATGAAAATCAAGAAAGTAAAAAGACATCACTATTAAAAGAGTGTGAATTACTTGATCATCTTGTAAAGCACAAATTCTCAGACAATTTTGATAATATTATTAGTAGAATTTCGGAACTTAATATAAATAAGATAAATTTTGAAAACTGTATAAAAAAGGAAAATCTAAAATTAGATAAATTTCTAAAACAAGTTAAAAAAATATGTTAAGAAAATTATGAAAAAGAAAATATTAATTATCTCTATTGAATTTCCTCCTGATTTAGGTGGAGCAGGTTCTGTTGCACATGATACAGCTATAATATTAGCAAATCTAAATTACAATGTTACAATAATTACAAGAAAAAACAAAAATCGTAAACTTAATAATGAAAAATTTAAAATGATAACAGTATCTCCAACACCTAAGTTTTTTATTATTACACTGATGATTAGAATACTAATACTAAATGCTAATAAGTATGATAAGATAATTTTAAATGATATCGGAGCAGCATTATTAGCAACATTTTCTTTTTCAAAAAAATTGCAAAAGAAATGTCTTGTTTATCTACATGGAAGTGAAGCTAAACATATCTTTTGTCAACCAAAGAAATTATATCAAATAATTAATTTCAAGAAGAAATATAAGAATCTACTATTTAACTGTGACAAAATTATAGCAGTCAGCAATTATATGAAAAATATGTTTATTAACGAAACTAATCTTACTGAGATTGCTAAAAAAATTAATATTATTAGAAATGGTGTAAATACAACTATATTTTATTATGATCCGATTGATTTGCATAAAAAATATAATATTCCACATAATCGTAAAATAATATTGACTGTTGGAAGGATTATTAAAGAAAAAGGATTTGATGAGTTGATAATATTATTTAATAAAATTTTAACAAAAAATAGTAATTTTCACTGGATAATAGTTGGTGATGGATTGTTTTTAAAGAAGTTAAAAAGAGAAATCACTAACTATAATATAGAAAATTATGTAACTTTTACCGGTTTTAAACCGAAATCTGAACTAAGAAAAATATACTCTTCATCAGATGTTTTCGTATTATTATCCAGAAGAAAAGAAGAATCATTTGGATTGGTTTATTTAGAAGCAAATGCATGTGGCTGTCCGGTGATCGGAAAAAATTATGCAGGTGTTCCAGAAGTTATTGTAAATTATAAAAATGGTTTTTTGATAAATAATAATAATGAAGTTTATGATATTATCATAAATAATAAGTATGACATATTTAGTAGAGAAAGTTTAATTAATTTTGCACATGAAAATTCAGTAGAAAATACAATGAAAAAAATAGAAGTCTTTTTATAATTTTTGATCAGTAATATGAAAAATCTTAATAGAAAACAATTTACTATTACAATAACTGATCTGTTTGTTTATTTCATACTCCCTACTTTTTTATTATCTAGTGGAATTTTGATCTACAAATTTACAATTATATTTCCCTTAATAATGATAATTATTTTTATCACTTTTTTTGCCAGATTGAAAATTTCTTATATTCCTTTTGATAGAAAATATCTTTTTTTTACTGGATTTACTCTTCTCAGTGGAATATCACTTTTAAGAGCAACATCATTTGATAGTTATGATGAATTCTTTCATATCCTCAGTGGATTTACGATTATACTTTTAATGCATAATCTTATTGATGATGAGAAAAAAATAAAAAAAGTGATTAAGATAACTAAAATAGTCATATTATTCCTTTGTATCCAGTTTATAATTGCAAAAACATTCAACTTCAATCATCGAGCTATATATTCTAATGAAAATCGTCTGACTACCTTTCTGGTTTTTTTCAGTCCGTTTATATTCTCAGAAATCCTTTCAAGAAAGAATATTAGTAATATTTTGCTTTTAAGTATCATAATTATTACATGCTTTATTGCCGGTTCAAGATTCAATCTGCTTGCAATAAGTATTCAAATGTTTATTTTTTTTATAGTAATAATAATAAGATTGAAATTTAAACAAAAAAAATTTACATTAATAATTTCTGTTATTTTGATATTGATAATATCAATTCCTTTATTCCAAATAATTTCGATAACTGGAGATCAAAATTTAAGTGAACAAAGAAACACCGAAGCATCTTCTTTATTATTAAGAGTATATTTAATTGTTCAAGGATTACAAATAATACAAGAAAGTCATTATATGGGGGTGGGAGCAGGAAATATAATAATTCCAAATTATTGGACAAGAGATAAAGAAAAATGGGCATTGCATAATTTCTTTATACATTTAGTAGCTACTTACGGAATCATTGCATTATTGATTTTCCTGTTTATGTATTATCAACTATATAAAGACTACAGATTTATTTACTCATTTAGAAACAAAATTGAAACAAATTTCTTTGAAGTAGCATTATTAATGTTTTTAATAACTTTTTTGATTTCATCAAATTCTCCTTCGTCTCTATTTGAACTAAGACCTTTCTATTTTGTATTTGGATTAATTTTTGTGAAAATCAGATCCCTAAGAGAAAAAATTTATTCTTTAGAATATTAGAAACTTGTAATGGAGATAAAGATGAAATATAAAGTACTATATATCGTTTCCATATTAAAAGAATCAGGTCCGACAAATCAATTGTATAATATTATTAATAATCTTGATAGAACAACATTTGAACCCAAAATAATCACTTTATCACCGGAACCACCAAATACACTAATAGAAAAATTTGTTGAAAAAAATATTAATGTTGAAAGTTTAAATTTATCAAGAATTAAAGGATTGTTCTTAGCAAAGAAAATGTTGTTAAAAAAGATAAAAAAATTTAGTCCTGATATAATCCATACAAGTGGTATTCGAGCAGATTCTCTGCTATCAAATTTTAAAGAATACAATGTAATCAATACAATAAGGAATTATCCTTTATACGATTATCCAATGAAATACGGAAAAATTAAAGGAACAATTGCAGCAATAAACCATCTTAATGTGATTAGGAACAGTAAAAATCCTATAGCTTGTTCAAAAAGTATTGCTGAAATTTTTCAAATAAAACATAATATACATCTGAAATTTATCCAGAATGGAATTAATACTAGTATTTATAACAGTATTGATAAATCAGAGAAAATAAAAATCAGGAAAAAATTGCAGATTAGTATTGATAAAAAGATATTTATAACTGTTGGAAGCTTGATTCCAAGAAAAAATATAGAGACAATAATTCAAGGATATAACAATTCAAAATTCAATAATTCAATGCTTCTTATTGCAGGAGATGGATTTGAAAGGGAAAAACTAAAAAAGCAAATCCATAATAACAAATCAATAATATTATTAGGAAATGTTAATAATGTTAATGATTATCTAAAAGCATCAGATTATTTTATTTCAGCATCAAAAGCAGAAGGTCTTCCCAATACTGTTCTCGAAGCAATGGCGTGTGGTTTACCATGTATTCTATCAAATATTCCAGCTCACAAAGAAATTTTTACTTTTTCTTCGTTGTCAAATTTTTTATTTAATACAAAAAAAATTGATGAGCTTTCAAGAAAAATAGAAAATATTGATAAGTGTGATTATAAAAATATTTCTAATGATAGTTTAAACATTATTCGGAATAATTTCACTGCATCACTGATGTCAAAAAAATATCAAAAATTATACGGATCTATAATAAATGAAAAATAATTTTAATTTTATTGAAAGGAACATCGCAAAATTTCTATCTAGAACTCCATATTTTAAAAAAAATATTAAAAAATCATATCAAAGAATAAATTATCATATTTATAAAAAAAAATATAGATTTAAATCAAATTTCAAAATTGACAATTGTGCTCATAAGAATTTTGACACTTTCTTTGGCTATTATGATAAATCACCAATAAATTCTAAAAACCAATTCATCATTTATCATTCTTCTGAATTAAATACCCAAAATTTACCAAATTCTGAGATTCCAATACAAATTGTACTATATAATCTCTTAAAAAACAAAGTTGTAAAAACATTTATGACACACTCATATAACTGGCAACAGGGAGCAAAACTCCAATGGATAGATGATAAACGATTTATTTATAACGATTATGATAAACAAAAAGATAGATATATTTCAAAAATTGTAAATACAGATAAAATAGATGTAGAAAAAGCGTTAGACTACCCAATTTATGATGTATATAATGATTTTTCTTTAACTCTTAATTTTGATCGATTGAATATTTTGAGACCGGATTATGGTTACAGAAATAGAAAAGAAAACATTAACTTTTCAAACAATAAAAATGAAGGAATATTTTACATAGATTTAAAAAATAATGCTTCAAAACTCATCATTTCATTTGATAACGTAATAAAGCTACATTATAAAGAAAACATGGAAAATGCCAAACATTGGTTTAATCACATTATGATTTCTCCAAATGGTGATAAATTTATGTTTCTGCACAGATGGCTCGATGGAAATAGAAAATTTGATGCTTTAATTATTTCTGATATTAATGGAAATAACGTAAAGTGCTTGGCTGATGATGATATGGTAAGTCATTGTTTTTGGAATGGAAATAGTAAAATTATATCATTTATGCGTGACAAAAATTTGGGTGATAATTATTATTTAATTAATATAAAAAGTAATAAAAGAAAGATTTTAGGGAAAGGAATAATTGATAAATTTGGAGATGGTCATCCAAGTATTTATAAAAACATGATGTTGTTTGATACATATCCAAATAAAGCGAGAATGAAAGAATTGTATTTGTTCAATATGGATGATAAACGTTTAATAAAACTTGGAGAATTCTTTGAAAGTTTGAAATATTACGAAGAAACTCGTTGTGATTTGCATCCGAGGTGGTCTCCTGATGGTAAAAAAATCTTTTTCGATTCAGTTCATTCAGGAAAAAGATTCTTATATTCGATTGATTGGAAGTAATATGAAATTTTCAGTATTAATGTCGATTTATCAAAAGGAAAAATCTGAACATTTAGATGTCTGTTTGGAAAGTATATCTAATCAAACTCTATTACCAAATGAGATTGTATTAGTTGAAGACGGTCCATTGACAAAAGAATTGAATCATATAATACAGAAATGGAAAGAGAAGATTAAGATAATAAAATCAATAAAATTAGAGCATAATTCCGGTTTTGCTATAGCTCTTAATGCAGGATTAAAAGCTTGCAGTCATAATATTATCGCTCGAATGGATACAGATGATTTTTGTGTTCATGAGCGATTTGAGAAACAGATTTCTTATTTTAAAGAACATTCTGAGATTGATATTTTAGGTTCGCATATTGCGGAATACGACGAAACATTTGAAAAAATGCTTCACTATCATTATTTCCCTTTAACACACAAAAAGATTTACAAATATGGTAAATTGCGAAATCCGTTTCATCATGCAACTGTAGTTTTTAAGAAATCAGTAATTTTAGAATTAAACGGGTACCCTGATAAATTACGAAAAATGCAGGATTATGCCTTATGGGGAAAGTTACTGGCTTCTGGTTTTATTACTGCTAATTATGATGATATATTAGTAAAAGTTAGAGCAGGAGATCAATTATATAAAAGACGAAGAGGATTAGAATATATCAGATATGAAATACAGACTTTAAAATATATGAAGGATGTCGGCTATTTGAATTTTTTTGAATATCTTTTTAATCTTTCCTTTAAAACAATTGTTCGGATTTTACCAATATCTTTTATAAAAATAATTTATGAGAAATTATTAAGACAAAAAAAAGTACTTGTTCAAAGAACAAAATAAATATAAAGAAAGTGTAGTATGTTAAAAAACAAAAAAAAACATGTTTTCTCAATCGATGTAGAAGATTGGTATCAAGGTATTGAACTTCCATTTAACGATTGGACGAAATATGAAAAACGTGTCGAATATGGTATGAAAAAGTTGCTGAAACTTATGACAAAGAACAATGTTAAGTCCACTTGTTTTATTCTCGGAAAAGTAGCCGAAGAACATCCGCAACTTGTAAAAGAAATAAGCAAGGCAGGACATGAAGTTGCATCTCACGGATTTTCTCATGAGAAAATTTATGATTTAACTCCAAAGGTGTTTCGTGAACAATTGCATAGATCTGTTGGTTATTTGGAAGATTTAACAGGTGAAAAAGTTATTGGACATCGAGCACCATATTTTTCGATAACCAAAGATTCCCTTTGGGCTTTGGATATTCTTGCTGAAGAAGGTATTTTATACGATTCAAGTATTCATCCTGTATTTAATTATCGATACGGAATTCCGGGAGCAAACAGGTTAGCTTCTATAATAGAAACAGAAATAGGTATAAAATTACTTGAAATTCCTGTTTCGACTTATCCTTTACGGAAAGTAAATCTTCCTGTCGGTGGAGGAGCATATCTAAGGATTTATCCGTATTTCTTTTTAAAGAAATGCTTAAGAACCTTAGAGAAAAAGGGAGAAACGATAGGGATTTATGTTCATCCTTGGGAACTTGATCCTGAACACCCTAAAATTACCTTACCATTCAGGGTTAGTGCAACGCACTATTTGAATCTACGATCAACGGAAAAGAAAGTAGATTCTTTACTTTCTGATTTTAACTTTGCTCCTTATAAGGTTGTATTTAAAGAATTGCTAAAAGGCATAAGATAATGAATATTTATATCTTAACTCAAGAAGACGCATTTTATATCCCAAAACTTCTTAAGGTCTTTTTTGACAAAAAACCAAAGAATGCCGATATTGTTGGAGGGGCAATAATTCAAGGTGAAATTTCCGGAAATAACGTGATTCAATATTATAATTTTCTGGGTTTTAGTGCATTTGTAAATACTGCATTTCATTTTACATTATACAAAATTATGGATGCTCTCGATAAACTTTTTAAATTCAGGAAATCATATTCGGTTTCAGGTTTCTTATCTAAACAGAAGATTGACCTAGAATTTCCTAAAAAAATCAATTGCAAATCTTTTAGAGAAATATTGATAGAAAAGAAAGTTGATCTTATTATTTCTATTGCATGTCCCCAAAAAATCAAACAAAGATTACTTAATCTTCCACCCGAAGGATGTATCAACATTCATGGAGCATTGCTTCCGAAATACAGAGGTAAACTTCCCAGTTTTTGGGTGTTGGCAAATGGTGAATCGAAAACAGGTGTTTCGGTTCATTATATGAATAAAGAACTGGACGACGGACCGATAATAATACAAAAAGAAGTAAGTATAAATGATGATGATACATTACATTCACTTATAATGAAATCAAAAGTTAATTTTGGTGCTCTAGCTCTGGCTGAAGCTGTTTCTCTAATATTGCAAGATAAAGTTGTTACGCAAAAGAACGACTCAACTAAGGCTACTTATTATTCATTCCCTACGACTGATGCTGTAAAAGAGTTCAGAAAAAAAGGCAGAAAATTCAGATGAAATCTTTGATATATAGCCTTTAGAAGGATAAAATTAATTATGAATATATTTATTACTGGTTCAAATGGATTTGTTGGTTCTGCATTGATGTATTTTTTTGAAGAAAAAGGGTATTCTGTTATTGGAATTGATAACAGTTCGAAATGTAATAAAGTTTCTCATCCAAACACTATAATAGGTGATATACGTAATGAAAAAAATTATGAAATCTTTTGTAATACTCAAATAGATCTGATAATACATTGTGCAGCAAAAAAGGATGATTTCGGTATTTCTGATGAAAGTTATTTCAGTAACAATGAATACGGAACGAAAATTCTGATGCAATTCGCTTCCAAGAAAAATATAAAGAAAATCATCTACTACAGCACGGTTTCAGTTTATGGTCATCAAGATCATACTTGCGATGAAACAGCTGAATACCTTTCAAATACGGTTTACGGAGACTCAAAATTTGCCGGAGAAAAAGAAATATGGAAGTGGTGTGAAGAAGATAAGAAAAGAGAGGTGATTACACTTCGTCCATCCGTAATTTATGGACCGCATAATTTCGCAAATATGTACAACCTGATAAATCAGATGCATAAATTCCCTTGGTTTATGATTGGTGACGGTTCTCATATTAAATCAATGGTTTCATTAAAAAATATGATTGATATGACATACTTAGCTATAAATCAGTTAAAACCGGGAGTAGAAAACTTCAACTGTATTGATAAACCATATTTTACAGTGAAGCAACTAATGGAAGTAATTTCATCAAATGACGGATTCAGTATGCCCTTGATTTATATTCCGATTAAAATTGCAGTATTAATCGGTAAAGTATTTGATGTTATTGGTAAACTTCTGAATAAAGAATTGCCGATTAATAGTGATCGAATGATAAAATTCGGAACATCTACGGACTACCGAGCAGAAAAGATACGTGAAGCAGGATATATTCAAAATCATAGTATTAAAGATGAATTCAAAAGGACATGTGAGTGGTATTTAAAAGAGTTACAAATCAAGAAAAATAATAAATAGCCCAGATAATAATATTCAATAAAAACAAAAAAGACTGTTCAAACCGAACAGTCTTTTTTGTATATAAATTATTTCTATTTCTTACGAGTTTTATCTTTTGTTCTGGAGAAGTATTCAACCAAAAGTGGGCTAGCCACAAAAATTGAAGAATAAGTACCCACAATAATTCCGATTAGAATAGCGAAAGCAAAATCATGTATTACAGTTCCACCAAATAAATATAGTGATAAAACTACAATAAAAGTCGTTAATGATGTAATTACTGTTCTACTGAGAGTTTCATTGATACTATGGTTGATTACACTTCCATAAGATTCTCGACGATAAACCTTCAAATCTTCACGGATACGATCAAAAACTACGATCGTATCATTGAGAGAATAACCAACAATTGTAAGTAATGCTGCTACTATTGTAAGTCCAATCTCTTTACCGAAAATGGAAAATAAACCAATTGTAATTAAAATATCATGAAAAAGAGCAATCACTGCAACAATTCCATAAGTAAATTGAAATCTCCACCAAATATATAAAATAATTCCAAAAAGAGACCAAAATATAGCGAGAAATGCTTTACCTTTTAATTCAGAACCTATACTTGGTCCAACTTCTTCTTGCAAGCGGATAAAAAGACTGTCTGAAGAACTGGCATTATTTGGGAAATTTTTCCGAAGTGAAGTTTTTATTCTATCTGTAATCTTTACACCATTTGTTTCAGTAATCTGGGTTTTTATTAAGACAAGTTCCTTTCCTTCACTATCACTAATTTCCTGAATATTTACATCAGAAATACCATCTCTATCTAACACATCACGTATTTCTTGAGGAGGAATACTATTTGCATTTTCATTAAGCGGAGTCATATTCAACTCCAATGAAACTCCACCATTGAAATCTATACCGTATTTAGGACCTTTATTAATCACAAGTGAAATTATGCCAACTACAATAAATACCATTGAGACAATAAATGCAATCTTTCTTTTACCGATAAAATCAATTTTAGTTTCTTTAAAAAATTTCATTTTTCCTCCTAAATACTCAGCTTAGTTCTATTTTGATTAGTAATGAAACCATCGAAAATAGCTTTCACCATAATGATTGAAGCAAACATTGAACCGATAATACCAATAGACAACGTCACAGCAAATCCCTTGATAGGTCCTGTTCCAAATTGGTAAAGTACAATAGCTGTAATCAGTGTCGTAATATTGGCATCAAGAATTGTGATAGTTGCTCTATCAAATCCTGCATTTACAGCACTTCTCACTGTTTTACCAACTTTCATCTCTTCTCTAATACGTTCAAAAATAAGTACGTTGGCATCAACCGCCATACCTATTGTTAAAATCATACCGGCAATACCTGGCATTGTTAGAGCAGCTTCAAGCATTGTTAGAACAGCAAGAATAAAACCAATATTAACAATTAAAGCTATATCAGCTATAAAACCAGACAAACCATAATAAATAATCATAAAGAGAACGACTGCGATCATTCCATAAAGTGCTGCATTTGTTCCGGCTTTAATGCTATCAGAACCAAGAGTTGGTCCTACAGTTCGTTCTTCAATAATATTTACAGGAGCAGGTAAATTACCAGCGTTTAGAACAATTACCAAGTCCTGAGTTTGTTCCATAGTAAAAGCTCCACCAGTAATTTGAGCTTGACCACCTTTAATTTTGTCATTTATCACTGGAGCACTATAAACAATATCATCCAATACAATTGCTAAACGTTTATTGATATTCTGTCCGGTAATATTTTCAAACTTCTTTGAACCTTTTTTATCAAATTCAAGAGAAACATAAGGTTTTCCAGCAGTTTTGGGATCCATACTCTGTTGTGAACCAACTCTTACAAAAGATTTCTTTAAATTCTTTCCGGAAAGTACAGTTCTTTCTTTTAAAATAAAAAATTCACGAGCTGCAAATCTGTCTTCTTTATCTTCTTTTCCGAGAGTGAGTTGTAAACCAGCAGGTACTTGTTTAAGAAAAGCAGGATCTTTTATCAGTTTTTTATAAGATTCAATGTGTTTATAAGGTAAACCAGGATATCCATCATCTCTTGTAACAAGATCGGTAAATATTTCAGAATTAATAATGTCTGTTTCGGTAGAATCTGTTGCAACTTCTTCATCTTCCAGTACATCTACTTCATCATCATCTTCATCATCAATTTCAATGAAATCCATTGATTTGATGTATGGATAATTTTCAATATTTTCTTCGAGATATTTATTTAAAATATCAAAAACATTTTTCGTTTGATCTTCATCAGCGAGTAGTTTAAATTCTAATAAAGCCGTTTTCCCAATAAGCTCTTTTGCACGGGAAGGATCTTTCAATCCAGGTAATTGAACGATAATTCTGTTCTCACCAACTGGCAGAATAGATGGCTCGGCAACACCAAATTGGTCAATTCTATTTCTAATAATTTCCAATGCTGTCTTTACAGCCTCTTTTTTTGCTTTATCGTCTAATTTTAATTCTGAATAATCCACTTCCAACATTATCTGTGATCCACCTTGCAAGTCCAATCCGAGTTTTAAACTATTGCTTTTCTCAGCCCAAAAAGCAGGTAAATTTTTCACAAACATGGGAGCGATAAAAAATATTATTCCTAAAAAAACGATTAGAATGATCAAACCGCGAATTTTTGTGTTTTTCATTCGATATAACTCCTTATTTAATATTTCGATATTTTTCTAATAAAAAATTCAAAAAAAAATAGAGCCAAATGGAGTCAAGCATTTTGTCTAAACATCTCTGTATAAAAAATATATTATAGAACTTCTCGAATAATGATATTAATTGAGCCTATTTTAATAAGTAACCAATCACAATAAACACAATAAACACGAAAATAATACTTCACAAAACTAGTAGAAGGTTTCCAAATTATACTGGCAATGGATAGCAACTCATGAAGAGAGAAATAATGGGCTATCTTCTAAAGTTATTATTGTATGCTTATTTTGGAATCTATCTACTAGGATCAGCTTAAACAAATCTTACGGGATGCTTGCGATATTTGACTTGACCTTAACAGATCATAAATCCATGTCCATTTTTAGTATAAAAAGAAGCCATTCTGCGATATTAAAAACGTAAAGACAGCCATAAATATTTTCTTCTGTAATTGATTAAAAGGATTATACTGTATTTATTTACTTTTATTTCTTTATCAAATTAATTACAATCTAATGTTAAGTCAAACCTCAAATAATGTATATATCACAAACAATCCTGTTTGTGTCTTTTGTGCCGTTTGTATTTTTAAACAAACTGGATTGTTTGTGATACTTGACTTGACACTAACACCATTAGTCACCATTCAAAATGTGAAAAATAGTTGTAATCTATAAAATTCTCTCCCACTCAAACCCAGGTCCAATATCAGTTTTTCCTGTTTTTTTGAAATTAATATGAGATAAAATTCCCCGAAAACTTTTTGCAAAAAATCCAGTTTCATAACGTTCCGGTTCATCCAGTATTTTAATTGGAATAGAATATTCTTTCGATAAATATAAAATCAGTAATTGTAGAGAATCATATTGTTCATGAGTAAAAGTAGCAAAATAATCGTAACCTCGAAATGTAGTTTCCTGATAATATTCAGTTTCATCTAAATGACAGTAGTTTTTATTATAGATTGATTTCAGATAATTTCCTGATATTGTTAAGGGACCAATATTTGACAATTCGATTGCAATAGAATGCTTACATCTATCCCGATTTCCACTAACTGCTCTTTTTCCCAGATGATAGGACCAGTATTTAGAAGGAAATAAATTATATATTTTGCCATTTCTACCAATCACAAATGCTGTGGAAACATGACGATTTTTCTGAGTAAGCATCCCAATATCACTTGCCAAAAATCCTTCTGTATGATGTAGAATTATCTGCTCTTTCTTATGTGAATATCTATAAAAATAGGATTTATCACTATCAAATCGCTCCATTTCAATTAAATCTATAGATTTATCTGTAACTGGAATTTCTATCTGAAGTTTATGAAATCTGTGCTTAATTCCAAAAGCATCAATTCCGGTTTCATCAAATATTTTTTCTTGTTCCAATATATCTTTCGCAAGCATTACTTAATTCTCATTACTTTTATCAAATTAGTTGTCCCATGATCTGCTACTGGGAAACCAGCTGTTAATACTGCAATGTCATTTTTTTTTATTGAACCTGATTCAGTTAGAACATTTTCTGCATGCGACAGCATTGAATCCGTTTCATGTTGTGTTTCTACAACCATTGGAAACACATTCCAGCATAAAGCAAGTTTTCTGCTAACAAATATATCTGGAGTAAGTGCAAATATAGGAGTTTGAGGTCGAAAATTTGATATATTTTGGGCAGTAAATCCTGATTTTGTATAAGCAATAATCGCCCTTGCACCAAGTTCTTTGGCAATAAGACATGCTGAGTGTGCGACTGAATTCGTAATACTTATCTCTTTTTGCTCGTGATGCAAATGGTAATTGTATGGAAAAATTTCTTCAGTTTGATTGGCAATACGTGTCATGAATTTTACAGCTTTGGGTGGATTGATTCCAACAGCAGTTTCTTCTGAAAGCATAATAGCATCAGTGCCATCGAAAATAGCATTGGCAACATCAGAAGCTTCTGCTC
Source organism: Candidatus Cloacimonadota bacterium (assembly GCA_021108315.1). Classification (GTDB taxonomy): domain Bacteria; phylum Cloacimonadota; class Cloacimonadia; order Cloacimonadales; family TCS61; genus JAIORE01. The sequence continues at coordinate 15,580 of JAIORE010000260.1, read as the reverse complement.
TGGTTGGTCTTTGAGAAGCAACCATTGAACCAAGCATTTGAGTAGCAGTAATTACCGGTTTTCCTGCAAAATTGCATTTTTTTATTAAATCTTTTTGTACTGATGGAACATTTTCCAACGGAATTTCTACTCCCAAATCTCCCCTTGCTATCATAATTGCATCCGCTTCATAGATAATTGAATCAATATTCTCTAAAGCCGGTTGTCGTTCAATCTTTGCAATCACAGAAATATTTTTTTTAGAAGTGGAGATAATTTTTTTTGCTTGTTTTATTTCTTTTGATGTCTGAACAAACGAAAGTGCTACGAAATCAACATCATGTTTAATTCCAAATTGTAAAAATTCCTTATCTTTAGTAGTGAATGGATTAAGTTTCAGATTTCCACTTGGAACATTCACCCCTTTGTGAGACGTTAATTTTCCTCCCGAGATCACTTTACAAATTACTTGCGTTTCATTGGTAGATTTCACCTGCAACTCTATGTTCCCATCAGCGAGTAAAATTTGATCTTTTGCCTTCATATCTTGTGGTAATCCTGCATAATTAACTGTTGCGATTTCTGATGAACCCAAAATTTGTTCGGTCGTAAGAATAAATTCTGTTCCTGTTTCTAAAAAAACACCGTTATCCGGCATTTTCCCAATCCTGAATTTCGGACCGGGAAGATCCTGCAAAATAGCAATTGGTTTTTGAAGATCTGATGCTAATCTTCTTATTAACTTGATTGTTTTGGCGTGCTCTACTAACGTTCCATGTGAAAAATTCAGTCGAGCTACGTTCATACCATTTTTTATCATTTTTCTAAGCATTTTTTCATTATTGGAGGCTGGACCTATAGTTGCAATTATTTTTGTTTTTTTCATTTATCCTCTTGTTTTGATTAGTTTTCTATAATTATTTTCTAACTACGAATAGGTTAAATTTTTTTTGAATATTTAATAATTTTGATAATTGGAATAGTAAAAAAAATAAACAATGGAACAATTCCTTCAAAAATTGCCATCATATCTTTATTCTTATCATGAATTGGTATAAAAAAGCAGACGATTCCAGAGAAAATTAGTGGTATAGACCATATAATGAGCTGCTTTGCTCCATAATTATTGATTTTATACCAGTTTTCCTCAGATGAAAATGATTTTGCGTTCCGAAAACCATAGAATCTGTTCATCTTTATTTTTCTTTGGGCTAAAGGGATTGATAAACATATTAGAATTATCCCTGTTGCAATATTAATAATTCCAAAAATCATATTTGGTTGCATATCTTCTCCATGTTAAATCAAATTCTGCATTTTCTGCAAAATCAGCGTAATTCAATATAAATTTTATAGTCCCATCCAGATAATTTCACTAAATCACTTACTGTGGATTTATCATTAATTTCTCTAAAATTTTTGAAATCAGACAAGCTTTTTACAAATTGAAAATCAGGTGATAAATTTGCAATAAATAGAATCTGCTCTCCCCCATTTTTTCGGATAAATGAGATAATATTTTCATTTCTAGATTCAATCAATTCAAAGGAATCAACATTATATGAATTTCTCAAAAAACTATTGCTATTCTTAAGAATGTTCAATTCCTTAAATAATTTTGTAAATCTATTCTCTTTCCAGATAATCTCATCTTTTTCAAAAAAGGATAATCTCTTTGATAAACCAATTTCTTGACCACTATAAACTAAGGGAATTCCGGGCAAAAGATATGTTAATATAGAAAAAACTTCTGCTGAATCACCTAATCGTTCAAATACAGTTCCATTCCAGGAATTTTCATCATGATTTGTGATAAAGAGTAAGCGTAAGACATTATCATAATGTGAATAAGAAAACATATCTTGCGAAATAGCTTTAATAAGATCAATAGCTTGTTTCTTTTGTACTGAAATATCATTGAACAAATGATAAAAAGTCCAGTTATAAGTAATATCAAAGGCTTTTTTGTGAAATTGAACACCTTCTGCTTCGGCAAGCATTACAATAGGTTTGATCTTTTTCAGTTCAGATGTAGCTGCTTCCCAAAAATTCAATGGAACCATAAAGGCGACATCACAGCGAAATCCATCAATCTCAGTTTTTTCTAACCAAAATTTCATAGCATCAATCATATAGTTATGTAAGTTTGGATTTTTATAATTCAAATCTATAACATCTGTCCATTCTTTAACTTTTGCAATAAAATTACCGCTTTCATTATGATTATAAAATTCAGGATTTGTTTGAGTTAAAACGTTGTCATGCGAAGTATGGTTTGCTACCCAATCTATGATTATATGCATACCATGTTTATGAATTTTATTTACCAATTGTTTGAAATCTTCCATTGTTCCAAATTCAGGATTAATAGCTCTGTAATCACTTATAGAATAATAACTTCCCAATATTCCTTTTCGGTTAATTTTTCCAATAGGTTGAATTGGCATAAACCACAATAGATCAAATCCTAATTCTTTCAATCTGGGAAGGTGTTGTTCAAATTCTTTGAATGTACCCGATTTTGTATATTGTCGAATATTTACTTCATAAATTGAAGTAGTAAATAACCAATCTGGTTTCAAATATTTTTTCAAAATTTCCTTCCTGAATAAATTTGCTAATAATGATTTTTATTATTTTCCCAAAAATAATTCATTTGACTAATTGTAAACCATTTTTAGTTTGAGAATTATTAATTTTTCACAATTTGAGTTAGTGAAAAATATAATTGGAGAATTAATGTATAATCAAAAAGCCATGAGAGAATTGAAGAAATTATTGCTTGAAAAATATCCAGCCGATATTGATAAAATGATATTATTTGGATCAAGAGCTGAAAATAAGGAGAGAAAATTTTCCGATCATGATATTTTGTTGATTTTAAAAAAAAAATATGACAGAGAGTTTGAAGTTGAAGTTTTAGATATAGCTTTTGATATAATTTTAAAATATGATATCCTTACAGACTTGAAATTTATTTCAAATGATGAATTACTTACATTAAAAGGTGCACTTCCTTACGTTCAATCAGCATTAAATAAAGGAATTGTAATATGACACTTAACGAAACAAATCGTCAGGATTTGATTACTCATAATATTAATAAAGCATTTAAAACTATAGAAGAAGTAAGTTTTCTAATTGAAAATCATTACTATTCTTTGGCTTTAAATAGAATATATTATGGTATGTTTTATATAATTTCAGCATTAGCATTAGAGAATGGTTTTTCCACTTCAAATCATTCAAAATTGATAGGTTGGTTTAATAAATACTATGTAAAAGAAAAAAAAGTTGAACGAAAAATTGGAAAAATGATTTATATTGCTTTTGAACAAAGAATGAAAAGTGATTACAATGTTTTATATAATTTTACCCTTGAAGATGCTAAAATCGGTTTTGATAATTTGATTGAAGTTATTCATTCCATAAACAAACTCATAGATGTTTAAACTGTGTGTTAAATGAATAATTAATAGTTTCTAAATTACAAAACCATATTAATTAGTAGGAGAAAAAAAATGAAAAAAATCATCTTTATATTTGCCCTAATTCTGATTTCGATATTATGGAGTCAATCTGAAAAAGTCATGAATTCTTCAGAAACATCGGAAACAAAAAAAATTGCTAATTCTTCCAAAACAGATGAAACAGAAGAAGTAAAAAATTCAGAATATGCTTCTGTTCAGGGACATGTAGTATCAGAATCTCATAGATCATTAAAAAATGTGTATGTCTCAATTGGAAAATTTAGTAGAAAGACTGATAAAGCAGGATATTTTAGAATTGAAGAAGTTCCTTTTGGCACTAAAAAAATTACCTTTAGCAAGTCAAAGTATGAAACAATATCAGAAAACTTTAAAATTGATAGTAACTCAATTGATGTTGGTCAAATTGTTCTAAAAAAAGAAACTAAAGAAACAAAAAAAATCAAAGAAAGTAAAAAGAAAAAAAAGAAAACAGGAAGATTTGCAGGGAAAATAATTGATGAAAAGAAGCAACCGATTCCTTTTGCAAGTGTCATAATTGAAGGTACATCAATAGGAGCTCAATCAGACGAAAAAGGAAAATATGTGATAATTAATATTCCAATTGGTACATATAGTATAATTTTTCAACAAGCAGGTTACCAAACGAAAAAACTTACACATGTTAAAATTAATATAGATGAAACAACTATTGCAAATATTACTCTTTCAACTTATGGAATTTCTGTTGAAGGATTTATGGGCGAAGAACATGAAATTGAGCAAGTTTCTGCTACAAAAACAGGTTCAGGAAAAACCTTAACATCCGAATCAATTGAAGATCTTGGTGTTGCTGATATTGGTGATATAACCTCATTACAAGCTGGTGTCTCAGAAGTTGATGGAGAGGTTCATGTACGTGGTGGAAGAGAAAACGAAGTATCATACTCAACTGATGGAATGTCTGTTTCAGATCCGATTAATAAAAAAGAGAAAGAAGCAGCAGTTGCCGCTGCTGAAGCAAATCCATTACTTGAAGAACTTCGTTTGATTAGAGAACCCAGAAAACAAGCAGAAAAAGAATTAGAAAGTTATGATGAAGAAGAAATTGCAGAACTTAACGAAGATATCAAAGAAGAACCAATTGCTACTCCGAAACCAACTTTTAAAAAGAAAAAACAAACAAAATCCGGTCTCAAAGCAAGTTATGTAGATGATAATAAACAATTTAACCATTTTCTTGATTTCCTGGAAAAGCATAAATACGCTCGCCATCTTGAGATGGATGTTTCAGAACGATATATCATAAAATGTGTTGATAAACAAAGTAGAACAATTCCCGATATACCAATAAAAGTCTATGATGAACAAGATAAAATGATCGAACAAGCTCGAACTTACTCTGATGGAACTTATCTATTTTTCCCAAAATTTTTCTCAAAAAATGATCAAAAATTCAGTATTTATGCCGAATACAATAATTCAGCCATAAAATTAAATATTGACCAGCAAGATCCTCGAATGCAAACAATTCAGTTTGAACTTCAATATGTTCAACCTCAGAATACTCCATTAGATATTTTATTTATTCTTGATACAACAGGTAGTATGGGTGAAGAGATAAATCGTTTGAAAAGTACAATTGAAATCATCAATATGAATATTGTAGCTTTATCACCTAAACCACAAATTAGATTTGGGATGGTGCTCTATAAAGATATTCGTGATTCTTATGTTACAAAAATTATTCCTTTTACAAATGATCTTAATGAATTTGAAACCGAATTGGCAAAAGTGAGTGCTGCTGGTGGTGGAGATACTCCGGAAGATTTACAAACAGCACTTAAAGATGCTCTTAGAAAAATGGAATGGCGGAAAAATGGCGGAAAACTTGGATTCATAATCACAGATGCAGCCCCACATTTAGATTATAATCAAGAGTTTTCTTATGTGAATGCCTGTGTTGGTGCAAAATCTAAAGGAATCAAACTATTCAGTATCGGAACAGGTGGATTGGATATAAATGGTGAATATGTTTTAAGACAAATTTCTCAATTTACTTCGGCAAATTATGTTTTCTTGACTTATGGTGAAAAAGGAGAAAGTAGTGGAGGAAAACCCGGAAGTGTAAGCCATCACACCGGTGAAAATTTTCAAACGGATAAACTGGAAGCAATCTTAATTCAGATCATCAAAAGAGAATTAAAGCAATTTTCCGGTCTTACTTTCATAGAAGATGATTATATCGAAGCAAATCCAATTGACGATGAAAAAAATGAGGAAACATTGGAAAAGTTATTTTCTATGGCTATTACTCAATTAAAAGATTATTCTACAATTCAACTGGATAAAGACACTCCAACTGCAATTTCTCCAATTATCACAACATCACCAGCTCAAAAAGCAACCGCAGAATATTTTTATGAAAATTTAGTTTTAACTTTGGCGAATGATGATAGCTTCAAAGCGGTCGCCCGTCAAGATCTACAACCTGTTTTAGACGAATTACGATTCCAATTGGACGAACTCTCAAATGAAGAAAATGCAGCAGAATTAGGGAAATTTATGGGAGCAAAATTACTGATAACAGGAAAAATCTATTCTCATAATAAATACTATGAAGTTTTCTTGAAATTGATGAATGTGGAAACAGTCGAGATACTTTCTGTCACAAAATTAAAAATCAATCGTAAGCTGGGATTGTAGCTGTTTGATTTAATTGTTATTTTTTTGATGTATTATTTATACCTTTCGGAGTCTTGCAAAACTTCGGAAGGTTTTTTTCTAAATGAATCTCATAATTCAATTTTCTTGACGAAAAAAAGATAAACTTAATATTTATCAAAATTTAAAACTGGAGAGGTAACATGAGAAAAATTCCATTCTTTTTTATTTTTATCTGTTTTTTTATTCTTTTAAATTCCCAACCAACAAAGTATTCCATAAAAGAAAGCATTATTCTTGATGAAATGTTTGATGAAGCTACAAAGATCATAATTAAAAATTTTAACGAAATTTCTCCCAATAAAACTAGAGATAAAGATGGTAGAGAAATCGAAGGAGTAGGGATTTTACCGATTGAAAATGATATTGGAGACAAATTTTTTATTCGTCTGAAACCGAAATTCACTAATTCAAAATTCAATCTTTTTGAAAAAGGTAAGATTGAAAATTTGCTCAAAGAACAGGCAATTCAAACCCAAGATTTTTATTCAAAAGAAGGTCGTCTCAAAATTGGACAACTTACTCAATGGAAAGGCGTTATTTTTGGCAAATTAAACCATCATATAGAAAAAAACCTTGGAAAAGAAAAAATCTATTTTGAAATTTCATTGAATTTTGACAATCTTGAAACAGGACAAATTGTTTGGAGTGAGCACTATACAACAAACAGAAAAGTTCAATATCCTATTACTTATTTTGCTATTGGGATTTTACTCATTTTGGGTTTGACTTATGGATTGAACCTGATGAATCGAGGTAAGAAAACAAGTATTTTGATTGGCTTGGGAATTATTCTTATGATATTGTATTCTATCTGGTTTTTCATTATTTAGTAAGATTTTGAAACCACAAATTAACTCGAATTAACACAAAAATAAGAATTAAAAAATTGAAATCTCGACTCGGGATTTCAGATTTTTAAGCTAAGGTGATTTGTTTATTTACTTCATAGAACTCATCCTGCTGTCCTTCTCTTAATCTCAAGAGAAGGAACATAAGAAAAGCAGGAAGAATAAAAAGCGAAGTCATCCCTCATCATGCACTTAAATCTACATTTTAGTGCAGGGAGAGGGAACGAGGGTGAGTTTGGAAAATTGAAAATAAAGTGAGAAGTGTTAGTAAATTAAAAATGGAAATTGAGGTGAGAATATGATAAAATGGTTATCAATATTATTTATTTTATTGTTGATTGTAGGATGTGCAACAGTAAAAGAAGAAGTTAAAATTCCTGAGAAACCAGTTCAAATAGAGAAGAAATTACCTTGGTTTATATCAAATCCACCAAAAAATACCGCTGAATTTATTTTCGCAACCGGAACCGGAAATTCAAGTTCTTCCGCTGATGAAAATGCCAGAGCCAATATCTCAAAATATTTCAAAGATTTTCTAACAACGCGCTATAGAGAACATTATGAATCTCATCAAATGAATGAACGAGAAATTTTTAATGAATACATAGATAAAGTCATAATTAATATCTCACAACTTCAAATTCCCGGTGTAACTATAACTGAACGCAATAACATAGATGCAACTTATTACAGCTTAGCAAAGATAAACAAATCTGTTTTTGATAATAACCAACAAAAGTTAAAAGATATGATACTTGATCATATAAATGAGGCAAAACTTCAAAATAATCCCGGTAAGAAATTACGAAGTTTATTTTTTGCAACATCACTTTTACCTCAAACGATCTATCCATTTGATATTGATGATAAAATGGCAATAGTCTATCTCCAAAGTAATATCTCAGAAATTATTGATTCAATTGAGAGCAGTTCAAAAATTATAAAAAATCATGAATTAAGTGGAAAAAAGCAGATCGTGATTCAACTTTCTTCAAATTCTAAACCGCTTACTTCGATTCCAATTTTATTTGAAACGACTTCGCTTAAATGTGATAGCAATGGGAACTATTATCTTGATTATAATGAATTTTGTGACGGAGATCCATTTTATCTAAAGTGGAAAATTGATCATAATGCACTTTCTTATCCCGAACTGAATAAATATGAGATCAAAGATGCTGTAAGATTGATTAAAGACCTTTCCGGAAAGAGTTTCAATATTCATATAGTTCCTCCTGTAGATTTGAAATGCAAAATTGTTGTTGATTATACTATTGATGATGATTATGAGGAAAGTAGCACAATTGAAGCTGGGATTAAGAAAGTAATATTGAAAAATGGAATTGAAATTGTTTCAAATAGCAGTGAAGCAAATATGATAGTTAAGGCGGATGTAAACGTCTTTCTTTCATCTGAAAGTGAATATCTCGGTTTTTGCTACAAAACAAACGCCACAATCACGATTACAGGCGATAAAAGAGACCGTGAAGTTATCTCTTTGGATGATTTGAAAAATGAGGAAAGCACAAAATCTTTTAATAAGAAAAAGGAGCAAGCTGCCAATAATTCTTTAAAAAGTATGGTTAGTTTGATCAGAAATGCATTAGATAACTATTTGCAATCTGCAAAGAATTAATTGGAGAGAAAAATATTTCTCGCAGAGAACGCAGAGAAGAATGTATCACAAACAATCCTGTTTGTGCCTTTTGTATTGTTTGTATCTTTACACAAACAGGCTTATTTGTGATACTGGACTATATGAGATTTTGGGAAACTATCAAGAAAATTTATATCAAATTTAAAATAATGGAGGATTAAAATGAAACGACTATCAACTTTAATAATTATCATTGTCATAGCAATTAGCTTAGGAGCACAAACTGAACTTACGGAATTTCAAAAATTTAAAGAAAATGAACAGAGAGCCTTTCAACAATATCATAATCAGCAAGATTCACTATTTATTCAATACAAAAAAGAGATTGAGGATAAATGGAATGAATTCAGAGAATCTACTAAAAAAGAGTGGGTTAGCTATTCTGCGGAATTTGAAGGTAGAAGTATCGTAAATTTTGAAACCGGAAAAATTGAGGTGAAAGCAATTGTAGAAAAAGATAATCCACAAGCAGAATTAATTGCTAAGAAAAAACTTTTGGAACAGCTAAAAACAATTTTACAAGAAAAAGATGAAACTAATAAACCAATCCTTGCCGAACAGATCAAAACACCAGATTCCTCAAAAAAAATAACCAAGAAAAATATCAATAAAATTGTGGAAAAAATTGTAAAGAAGTCCAAAAAAGCTGAAATCAAAGGAAAAGATAACAAAGAGCGTGTTGTTGTGTCTGTTTCATTGGATATGGTTCCGAATCACGTTAAAATTAGAGCAGAGAAATTTAGAGGAATCATCGAAAAAAAATGTAAACGATTTAATGTAGAACCTGCTTTAGTTCTGGCAATTATTCACACGGAATCCTATTTTAATCCAAAAGCTTATAATAGACACGGGAATGCTTACGGAATGATGCAGATCGTTCCTAAATATGCCGGATTAACTATGAATAATGTTCTCTATAAAAAAAATAAGCAACCTTCTTCAAAACAATTGTTCAATGCTGATACAAATATTGAAATGGGAGTGGGATACATAAAATGGCTAGCCGAAAATAAATGGAAAAAAGTAACCAACAAAACAAATCAGCAATATTGTATTATTTGTAGTTATAATGGTGGACCCGGTACTATTTATAAAGCAATGACCGGAAAAATGAAAAAAATTGGAACAAAAAAATGGAATAAGATGTTTGTTGACCTCAGTAATATGAATAGCGATAAACTCTATAATAAATTGCGAAAAGATGTTCCTTGGGCAGAAACCAGAAAATATATTAAGCTTGTTAGAGAAAAAATGGAAAATGTTTATAAAAACATCTAAAGCAATTACGAATTGCGAATGGATGAAAAAAATAAAACTTTTTCTAATTCCTTCTTTGAAATTTAATACCAGCGAGCAAGACTTGATTCGCAACGATTATTGAGAGTGTGAATCGAGAATTGCGGTAATACAAAGTGCTGCGAAACTCATTTTACCAAATCTACTTTATTCTCAATTAGCGGTTCATACTTCGTTACGAATCACTAATTGAGAGATGTAATGCTAATTTAAAATTCTTTGATTAGCTGTTTAAAACACACTATTAAAGCACTTTTCCAGAAAGAACAACAAACCAAAGAGAGGTTGCGAGAGTTTGAAAAATTGAATAAAAAAATTACAAAGGGAGAAAAATAATGCCATTTTGTAAAAATTGTGGTGCTAATATTTCTGAAACAACTAAATTTTGTGGCAAATGTGGGAAACCCACAAGTTTTTATAAAACCAGTTCTAATCAAAGAGGAACCGTTGGTTCAAATGATGGTAGTTACGGCAATAGACCTATTTTATCCGTAAAAACTATAAATGGAAATGAACAAGGTAACTACGGCTCTGATGTCAGCGATCTTCCTCAGAGTTTCAATTTAGAAAACCGTTATCGAATAGAGCAAAAACTTGGTCGTGGAGGATTTGGAACGGTTTACAAAGCTTGGGATAATAATATTGATAAAGTTAAAGCTCTAAAGGTTTTGGATAATATCTTTTATGATGATAAGCGAGTAATTGCAGATTTGAAACACGAAGCATTATTATTGTTAGAACTAAATTCTCGTTATGTTGTTCGAATTTGGGATATCCATCTCAAAGGAGATATAAAATTTATAGATATGGAATATATCGAAGGTGGAGATTTGGAAGATTTGCTCCTTTCTTTTCCTGAGAAAAAAGTTCCTGAGAAAAAAGTGATGGAATTGATAGAGCAGATAAGCAAAGGAATGTTTGATATTCACAACCAACGTATAGTTCACAAAGATCTGAAACCGCAAAATATAATGCTCACGAAATCAGGAAATATAAAAATTATGGATTTCGGTATTTCAGAAACTTTCCGCAGTAGTAAAAGCCGTTTAAGGGAAACCAGTAAAAGCGGAACGCCTATTTATATGAGCCCAGAACAGTTATTGGGGAAAAATGTAGGAAAAGAAGCTGATATTTGGAGTTTTGGCATTATGATGTATGAACTTCTTTCCGGAAAGCAAATGTTTACAGGAAGTAACTCTAATGAAGTTTATTTTCAGATAGAGCAACGAAAATACAATCCAATTTCAGGAATAAGCCCCAATCTAAATAGGTTATTGGAAAATTGTTTGCAGAAGAACTTTCGGGAACGTTTTTCTGGTTTTGATGAAATATTATCAGCTTTGGAAAATCCTGATACTATGAACAAGCCTAAAAATATTTTTATTCAACAACCGGAAATTAACCTAAAAACAAGAAATTATAATGAATCTAATGCGAATCAATCCTATATAAAAAAAGATATAACTCCACCCCATAATATGGTTTTTGTTCAAGGTGGAACATTTCAAATGGGTGGTGAAGACTTTGACGATGAAAAACCAATACATTCTGTAACATTAGATGATTTCTTTATAGGAAAATATCCGGTAACCCAAAAAGAATGGCAAGATCTAATGGGAAATAATCCATCCAGTTCTAAAGGAGATAATAAACCTGTGGAAAGAGTAAACTGGAATAATGCAATAAAATTTTGTAATAAGAAGAGTATAGAAGAGGGATTGGAGCTTTGTTATTCAGGAGAGGGACAATATTCAAAATGTGATTTTTCTAAGAATGGCTATCGTTTACCAACGGAAGCGGAATGGGAGTATGCCGCCCGAGGAGGAATTTTTAGACAATCTCTTACTAAGAACGGAACTGAAAACTATAAATATTCTGGCAGTAATAATATTGATGAAGTAGCTGAGTATAAAGGAAATAATGATAAAACCACCAAACCTGTAGGAAAAAAAATGCCAAATGAACTTGGAATCTATGATATGAGTGGTAATGTTTGGGAATGGTGTAATGATCGCTACGACAATAGTTATTATAGCATTAGCCCAAAATCTAATCCTCAAGGTCATCCTCTACGAGGTTTCAATCGTGTATGCCGAGGTGGTTATTGGGGAAGTTCTACCAAACTCTGCCGAGTTGCTGATCGTGGTAGTTGCAGTCCTTCCAATCCTTACGATGGAGTTGGTTTCCGTATTCTTAGAGCAAATATCTTTTAGTTAATAATTAATAATGAATAGTTAATAATGAAAAAAGAAAGATAAGCCTGCAATTTCCTTTCTATAATTTAATCTTTAGAGTCAAGCTAAGTATCACAAACAATCCTGTTTGTGCAAAAAACACAGACAGAATAGTTTGTGATACATTCACCATTTGAAATTGCATTATATAATCTTGTTTCTTACGGAACGACAAATTTTTAATAAACGTTTTATCAGTTTTACATATATCTCAAATTGACTTTTACTAATAATTCCAAATTCGTTTGTTCTATCTAACTTATTGGAAAGATTAGAGATAATATTTGAAAAAGCAGATATTTTAAGCCATATTGATTTATATATTTTCTTCATTGAACTCATCCTGCTGTCCTTCTCATAATTTCAAGAGAAGGAACATTAGAAAAGCAAGAAGAATAAAAAGAGAAGTCATCCCTCGCTTATGTTAAGAGAGGGAAAGAAGATAAATTGATATTGAAGTGGGAAATGTTAATAAACGAAAAATTTGCTAAAACAAAATCTGAAAACCAAATATAATCTGGAGAAATACTATGCCATTTTGCAATAATTGCGGAAATAAAATCGAAGAGAATGACAAATTTTGCCAAAATTGCGGTACACCAAATAAATTCTATAAAAAAAGCGGAGAATCTTCCAAAACTTTTATAGCAGAAAAAGGCAATTATGGTGATGAATCAATTACATCTACTCAAACTATAAAAGGTGATGAACAAGGCGGATACGGAGCCGATGTCACCAATCTTCCGCAAGGTTACGAAATAGAAAACCGTTATCGAATTGAACAAAAATTAGATCATAGCGGATTTGTACGGGTTTACAAAGTTTGGGATAAAAATGCCGGAATTTTTAAAGCTCTAAAAGTAATAGATAGTAAATTTTATTATGACCAACAATTGATAGAAGATTTGAAACGGGAAGCCTTAATTCTGTTGAATTTGAACTCCAGATATGTAGTTAGAATATATGATATTCATCTGAGTGGAAATATAAAATATATTGATATGGAATATATCGGAGGTGGTAATCTCGAAGATTTACTACTTTCATATCCTGATAGAAAAATTCCTGAAAAAAGAGTGATGAAGTTGATAGAGCAGATCAGTAAAGGGATGTCGGATATTCATAAGCAAAATATAATTCACAAAAATTTAAAACTGCAAAATATAATGTTAACCGAATCAGGAAATATAAAGATTATGGATTTTGGTATTTCCGAGACCTTTCGTAGCAGAAATAATCATATAAAAGAAACGGACAGAAGTGGAACACCGGTTTATATGAGTCCAGAGCAATTATTAGAGAAAGATGTTGGCAAAGAATCTGATATCTGGAGCTTTGGAGTGATGCTTTATGAACTTCTCACCGGAGAACAACTTTATACAGGTCAATCTTACGATGATGTATTATTTCAGATAAAAGAAAGACCATTTGAACCAATTCCAGAAGTAAGCAAGAGCTTGAATTTGCTATTACAAAATTGTCTTCAATATGATTATAAAGACAGATTCCGTGATTTCGATGAAATATTGGAATTTTTAAATAAAAAGCCATCTCCCCCAAAAATCGAGAAAGCCAAACCAAAATTTCCGCAAAAAGAAAAACAAAAAATATCATATAAAAGATCTTCTGATATACCACTTAAAAAGTCCTTTAGTGCAAAAACTATATGGAAAATATTTATAGCAATATCTGTATTTACAATTATTTCTGCAATTTCCATAAAACTAATAACAGAATCAAAACCAAAAAAAAGCATTGATGAACTGGTTTTTGTTGAAGGTGGTACTTTTTTAATGGGTAACAATAATGGTGATAGTGATGAAAAACCAGTTCATTCTGTGAAAATAAATGACTTTCATATCGGAATGTATGAAGTAACTAATAAGCAATTTATGGAATTTCTAACTGCTAAGAAAGTAAATAAGGATGGTTTCCACAATGGGAAAAAGTATTTTTATAATAATGATTTCCATTATGCTTATAGGTATCAATCATTTTATGTTAAAGGTAATAAGGATTGTTCTGTAACCGGAGTAACTTGGTATGGAGCAGCTGCATATTGCAAGTGGAAAGGTGGAAGACTACCTACGGAAGCAGAATGGGAATATGCAGCACGAGGTGAAATTGAAAATAAAGATAATTTGTCTTCAGACTTAGCAACTAATTCGGCGAGTGAAAAAAAACCTAATGAATTCGGGATATATGATATGAACGGAAATTTAGATGAATGGTGTAACGATAGATATGACTCTGATTATTACAGTAAAAGTCCGAAAAAAAATCCAAAGGGTCCGATAATAGGTAGTTATTTTGTTGTACGAGGTGGTTCAAGTTCTAACAGTTGTCGTCTTACCGATCGTGATAGTTACGAACGCGATTATAGTAGTACATTTTTAGGATTCCGTTTAGTTAAGTCTTACTAAAAAGAACATAACTCTATGAATTGATAAAAAAACGCTGAAAAGTGCTGATAAATATAAAAAAACGTCTGAACTGTGATTTACTTGATTAATAGATTAGTAGGATGTGAAGGAAAAGAAAGAGAGTGCAAGAAGAATCTATGAACAAAAAAGAAAATAGAAAAATAGGAAACCCGCAAAATCCTTTCCGAAGCTTCTATCGAAGAAATTCTTTCCGATAAGATTCGGAAAGTTTAATAGACAAAAGGAAAAGAAAACAACCGACTTCATCGGAAAACATTTAGAAGTCAGGTAATTAATTTGTGTTAATTTTTATTAAAACTCGTTTCAGAGCTGGGGCTTGGAAACAAGATTGAGATTAAGAACTTGGTAAACCGTTGAAACGGTTAAATAAAAACTTCGTCTTATTAACCACAAACTTAAGTTTGTGGATAATACAAGGTTATAAATTTTCAACCGTTTCAACGGTTTCATAGATTTCTGAATAATAAAAATGGAATAAAAAGAAAATTAATTTTCTTTGAATATACTGACTAATCAGGAGAAATACTATGCCATTTTGTAATAATTGCGGAAGTAAAATCGAAGAGAATGATAAATTTTGCGAAAATTGTGGTTCACCAAATGAATTCTATAAAAAAAGCGGAATATCTTCTGAAACTTTTTTAGCAGAAAAAGGCAGTTATGGTGATGACTCAATTTCAGCTACCCAAACTATAAAAGTTGATGAACAAGGCAGATACGGAGACGATATCACCAATCTTCCAAAAGGATACGAAATAGAAAACCGTTATCGTATTGAACAAAAACTTGATCAAAGCGGATTTGTGCGGGTTTATATAGTTTGGGATAAAAATTATGATATTTTTAAAGCTCTAAAGGTGATAGATATAGATCTTCGCAGATGAATTGATACTCTTTAATCATAATTATCTTGAATCCAATTTTAAAT
>JAIORE010000255.1 GCA_021108315.1 Candidatus Cloacimonadota bacterium | reverse complement strand
TTTAAATCTATATTTATAATAAAATAGTATTAAAATGAAAATTTACAAGTATCAATTCATCTGCGAACATCTATAACAAAACAAACAAAAGAATTTCACCACAGAGTACACAGATAAAAAGATAAGATAAAGTTCAAAGATGTTTCTTTTTTTCTCTTCATTATTCATCCCGAATGCTTTCGGGATTATTCACCATTTTCCATCATTTCTTCCAAAACACTTCTAATTTCAAAAATATTTTTAGGATGAACACATTTCACATTTTCAAAAGTATTGGATTTTCCTAAAAATATCTGATCTATATCAAAATCATCAAAGATATTAAAAATTTCTTCGTTATCAGAAAGAAAAAAATCAGCATTTTTTGCTAAAATATATAGTTCAAAAATTTCATTATTCTGAATATTTTTCACATTAATAAAAGCGTTTCCCTCATAAAATGAATCAGTTAAATAGAAATTTGCTGAAAAATGTTGTTTCAGTATTTTGATCAAGCTTTCAATATATTTGATATGCTTACTTTTTCCAATATCAAGCACAACATTTTTATTATCATTTTCAAAGAATTTTGATCTATCCTCAATTTGCTTCATAGACAATTTGCTTTTACTGAAAGGTAATGACATAAAATCTGAAAATTTATAAATCAAATCCAGATTTGTTTTACTATTGGGAACAAACTGCAAATTACAGAGAGAATTTTTATCAATAAGAATAGAATTCTCAAAATGTTTTAGTTTTTTGTTTTTTAAGAATTCATCATTGAAAATTAACAAAATTGTATCTTTACGAGTATCAAATTCATCATACAAAAAGTTTTTTATATTATTTGAGAAAGCTAAGTTCTGAAAAAAATTAAATAAATCCTTTGGAAAATATAATTCAAAATTCTCAAAAGCTACTTCCCAAAAAGCAATATAGGAAAATAATTCATAATTCTCAACAAAATCAGTAGAAAATACTACAGATAAATTTTTCTTTTCGAATAAAATATTTCCAAAATCAATTTTGTTAAATGAAATATTCTCTGAAAAATTGTTTCGTAGCAAATTCATTATAAAATCTCGTTTTTGGGTAATGATATGTGAACGGTTGTTCCTTTATCTTCTTCGCTATCAATCCATATTTTCCCATGATGAAGGTCAACTATTAATTTGGCAATAGGGAGTCCCATGCCTAAGCCACTTGATCTGTATTCTACTAATCCAGAACTGTGAGCGTAAATATCTCCCAGTTCAAAAAACGGTTGGAATATTTTTTCTAACTGATGTTCGGGAATTCCCATACCTTTATCCTGAACAAAAATCACTAAAGATTCTTTGTTATTTATCTCCTCTTGACTAAAGACAGAAAATCTTGCACCGAGCGTGATCTCTTCTTCGTTTTTGGTAAATCTGACGGCATTTAGGAGAATTTTTTCCAAGAGTATTTTGAATGCAACCCGATTTAACATTACTTTCCCTAAATTTGGAGTTAAATCCATTTTGAATTTCAAAGATCGTTGGCTTGAAATATTTTTAATGTGATCGAATACTTCTTGAATAACTTCCTCAATACTTGTTTCACTTTTCAATAAATTCTTGGAAGTTTTGTAAAAATTATAATTTACAATATCGGTAATTGAAGAACCTAATTTCTCAATACCAGTACTTATGTTATCTACTATTTTTTTATCTTTAGAATGTAAACTAATGCTTTTTAGATTACGAACAGATGATTTTAGTTTCTGTAGAGGAGTATTTAATTCATGTGATACGATGAGAGTGAAATCATTTTTAAGATTGTTTAATGTACTTAATTCTACAGATTTTGCTCTAATATTTTCATACTGCATAGTATTTTTGATAGCTAAAGAGATTTGGATCATCAATAAAGACATAAACTTTTTATTGATTTGTAATTTTTGTTCATTGAATTGGTAATTATCAAAATATAGACAACCATAAACCTTATTATCAATAATAATTGGCACACTGTAAATTGATAGAGTTGAGAAATCATAACCCTTGAATCCGGAAAAAAGGTCAGCACTTTTTGCATTACGAATAAATACTGGTTCACGAGTTTTTTGAATTTCATTGAGAATATTTTTACTAACATGGGCATAATTTATAACTGAATTTTTTGTTTCATCAAGTGCTACTTTGTATAGGTATCCTTGATATTCATCTTTTTTTATGAGAAATCCACGACTTGCTCCAATAAATTCCATAGTAAATAATACTATCTCCTGTTCTAATTTATCAAGTCCCCAAGCTGTGAAGAATTTTTGACTAATTCCAATAAGCTTAGTCATCATCTCTTTTTCAGTATTCAATTTTTGAAACTCTTTTATTCTGATCAAAATAGATGTTAGATGAAATCTTAATATCTTCACAATAGAAATTTCTGAGCGAGTAAAGCTTAGTTCACCATCATCGCCTAAGATTAAAAATCCTACATTGATTGCTTGAATTTTTAACGGAACAAATATTACATGTTTGCTGTTAATTTTTCTAGACATAACCTTATTTCGTTCTAAACATAATTTTATATTTTTTTGGATACTTTTTGAATAAAATTCGTCATAATCATAATTATATTTTATAAATGGATTTTCCTTTTCTCTTAATTCTGTTGTAAAAATGATACAAAAAAAATCAGGTGAAAAAAGTTTATTAATGGCTTTTTCCATAAAAAATTTTATTCTGTTATTATCTTTTACTTTGATGATGTTATAAAGTTCTTCCTGCCACTTATCAATTTCAATATTTTCTCGAGACGTTATGCTAATTGTTTTGAGATCATAAAAATCATTGGATAGATAACTGGTTTTATTATAAAAAATTTGACGATCATGACCATTCAAGCCTTCAGTTGCAAAATCAATTTTTTCTTTATAGATAGAAAAATATTCTTGTGCTTTACGTTTCCTATGGAGAGAAGCATAAATTTGTATTAGAAATCCAATTATTTCAATTTCAAGAATAAAAAGACGTTCTGTTTGTACTACTTTTAAAATTGTTAGTAAACTTCTTATTACAATACGTAAATTGATTTTTGGATCTAGAATATCAATTTGAATTCGACGTATTTCCAAAACGATTTTCCAATATTTGAAATTATAATTTGAATTGATCTTTTCAGCTTTTTTATACATTTCTTTAGCTTTTTCGATCTTTTTCAAACCCAGATATGATTCGATAAACCTAATACAATTTATAGATTGAGCATAAATACTGCTGTTTTCTTTTGAATATTCAAATGCTATTTCAATAAATTTAAGAGAATTTTCAAAATCTTTTTTCTGAAAGTGTAAAAAACCAAGCATTTGATAATAAAATTCGTATTCATGATCATCAAAGAAAACAGACTCTGAAATTTTTAAAATTTTTTCAATTTTTTGATAATCCCCAAGGTTGTATAAGAAATAAAAATATGTTTTTGTAAGTGGAGTAATTTTATATACTTTTTCACGGATTAAATCAGGAACAGTATTTTCAATGAAATTGATGTAATAGGCAAAATTAATTATTCTAATTTTACAGATTGCAATGTTATCTATTATTGAATCCATAAAAGGTTTAGAAGAAATCTTTTCGGACTTTTTTTGGGCTTGTTCCAAAAACATATTTGCCGTATCAAATTCACCGAGTTTAATATAAGCTTGAGCATGATTTAAAAGAGTTAATGCACTTCCTGTTAAACAATCTATCTGAGCACAAATTTTGATAGCAACTCGAAAACTTTCTAAGGCTTTATTTGCATAACCTTGAATTAGAGATAAATCACCAATATTATTATAAGATGTAACCAATTTTCTTTTGAAATTTACTTTTTCCCATAATTTCCGAGCTGTATGAAAATATTTTTCTGCTTCTGGTAAAGAACGTTGCCTGTGATACAAGAATCCTAAAACATTATACAAACTTCCCATTTTGATAAAAAAGCCTGCGTGATTTTGAGAGCGAATAGTTGGTAGAAAGGTTTCAATAACCGCAATAGCTTCAGGAGCTTCATCTTTTAAATTGAGATAAAGAGCTATTATCTCAGTTTTTACCACTTCCAATTCATCACTTAGTCTATATTGTTTTAGTTCTTTTACACAAGATTCCAATTTTTTGATGTTTTTATTTGTATAATAAATTCTCCCTAAATAGATGAGTATTTCTGCTCTTTGTTTTCCTGAAAAAGCTAATTCATAAGCTTGTTCAAATTTTTTTCTTGCTAAATCAATTTTTTCTATAATCATGTAAAAAGTGCCTATCAATAGATATTTTTCAGAAATTTCAGGCAATTTCATTACATTTTTTTTAAATGTTACCGGAATTGAGTTAGTGTTAATCCAATATGAATAATATAAAAGAAGTTGCAAATCCTGTCTTAAGTCTTTTTCAGAAATTTGCACTTTTTTTTCAAAATACAACATGATAACTTCGCAAAGCACCTGAAATGAATTTTCAAATTTACCGAGATCAGAATATAGTTTAACTAATTTCATTTTAAATTCTCTTATAGAGTCATAATCTTTAAGCAAAACAATATGTTCGATCACTTTTTTTAAGATATCAACACCTGTAAAAGTTTTGTCGCAGAAAAAATCTTTTATCTTTCGTGAAACTTCTTCGATCTCTTCTGTAGTAGTTTCTTTGATAAATTGTTCTTGGGCTTCCTGATAAGTAAAATAATAATACTTTCCTCTTTTGGTTAAAAGTTCGTTATCAAATCCTTCTTTGAGCATAAAAAAAAGTTCTTTATCTGAAATTTTTATAACACTGTGAATCAACTTTTTTGAAATGGGAGTTTTTATGGAAGCAAGCATTCTGATCAATTTATAATTTTTCTTAGTGATATGCTTCATTTGCTCAATAATGAATTTTTGAATTGTTGGAGGAAAGATATAATTATCCAGATTGTAATTAAAATCCAAGTTCTTGGTTTTTATATCATATATTTTCTTTTTTTTAATCAGATCAATTAGGATCATCTCCAAAAACAATGGATTCCCATAAGATCTTTTCCAGAGTTTCTGTAGAAATCCATCAGGAGGAGTTTGGCATAAAAGTTTCGTTGCATATTCTTTAGTTTTTTCAAAATTAAGTGATTCAATTTTAATTCTAACGGGATGAATTATTTTTTCTAATACTACAGGATTGTTTGAACTCAAAATGATCATTATTTTTCTTTTGGTTACTTCTTTGGAAATGAAATTAATGAATTTGATTGTATCTAAGGTTAAATATTCTGCTGCTCGTAAAATAAAGATCAATGGTTTCTGATCTGATAGGTGAAAAATAAAATTTGAAGTAGATGTAAAATCTAAAGATAATTCTTCATCGTTTTCTTTTATTTGATCTGCTACTTCTTCAGATTGATAGAGAAATTTTTCTAATTTCCCAGAAATTTTCTGAAGATCCGAAAGTAATTTTTCATCATTTTTAACAAGATTTTGAAATTCTTTGATTAGTGCGAAAAATGGATCTCGATGCTCGGAAGTGCATTGATAATCAAAAATATTGTATTTATCACCGAGAATATGATATCGGAATAGAGTGAGACAATTGTTTTTTCCTAATCCCTTACCGGCAATAATTGAGACCGTTTTTCCATTTCCGGTTTCAATAATTGGCATAAAATCGAAAAGTTGATGTGAATAATTCTCCCGAACTAAATAATCACTAAATATAATGTTATTTTCTATAGACCAGCGTGATAAAAAATGGTAATGTTTTAATTGAATTCCATTTATATGTTTGATTATAGCTTCTATATTTTGAAAGCGATCACTTGGGTTTATTTCCATCAATTTCAAAATAAAATTTTCTAAACTGGGAGAAACATTTGGATTTAATTCTTTGGGCAATTTAGGTGTTAAAACTTTTTTTTCACCGGAAATCATATTTGATAGCATTTGGGAAGTATAAGGTAAAATTCCGGTAGTAATCTTGTATAAAATAACGCCAAGTGAGTAAAAATCACTTTGAGGAATAGCACCTATGTTCCGATAGATTTCAGGGGCAGTATAAGGAAGAATTTGTTCATTGTTATCATTTTGAAAATTTGTATCGAGCTTGAGAAATCCATAATCCGTAACTTTTACTTCAGGTTTATTTTTTTTAATCCGAAAAATAATATTAGCTGGTTTCAGGTTTTCATGAATGACTTTTTGACTATGTAAAGCATTCAAAGCATAACAAACCTGAACAATAATATCAAACAATAGTTCTTGAGTTGCTTTAGTATAGCGAAAATTTGCCAAAGTAGATCCGTTATAATATTCACTTAAATAATAAATATGATTTTGATACGAACCGAAATCTTTTATATGAATAAGATTTTTGTGAATAATTTTTGTGATATGATGCATTTTCTCCGGAGAAAACTTTTCATAAAGCTCATCAGGATTAAGTTTTTGAAATAATTTTAGTGCATAGTTTTTTTTTGTACGAATATCTTTTACATGAAAAATGTTTGCCCAAAACCCGTGACCTAATTCTTTTATAACATCATAACGTGAAGCAATAATCATTTCATCTCCCTAATCCGGATAAACTAAAAAATACAAATCTCAAAAAACAAAATACAAATAAATTCCAAATTTAAGAAATATTCAAAATTCATACAAGTATTTTTAGAATTTTTTACCCAAAAAACAAGAATATTAGAAATTAAATACTAAATATAAATCTAAAATCATACTTTCTTCAAGAGCTACCGAGATGTCAATTTTTTTAAGGAATATAACGATAATTTAATAGTTGATGGATGTCAGCTGATAGATTTAGATGTGTTAGTCAATTTTGACATATCTTATTATTAATTAGAGGATTTATCGCTTAGTCTGCTGCGATTATTTTTTTGTTAGTTTTGTTAGTTTTGTTCGTTGCAAAATTTTCCTGGGTTTGTCATCCCTTTAATTCAAATAATATCATTTTCTGATAATACAAAAATATTGTATTTTTTTAGTAGTTTTACAAAAATACCATCACCTGGAATTAATTTTCCGGAAAAAGTTCCATCATAGATCATTCCTGAACCACAAGAAGGGGAATTTGCTTTAAGAATTGCTTTGTTGCACTTAATCATTTGTGCAATTCTAAGAGCTTCATTAGCACC
This sequence comes from Candidatus Cloacimonadota bacterium, assembly GCA_021108315.1. Lineage (GTDB taxonomy): Bacteria > Cloacimonadota > Cloacimonadia > Cloacimonadales > TCS61 > JAIORE01. The sequence goes on along the minus strand of JAIORE010000255.1, from coordinate 36,104 downwards.
TTTTTCAAAATTATGGGTCACATCAATTCCTTCTTGGGAAAAAACTCTATTTCCAATCTGTTCGCAAGGAATTCTGGGAGTTGAAAGTCCTCCGAGTTGCTCAGGACAAACAGGTATGGCAATTCCTTTTTCCACCATCTCAATTACTTGTTTACAAGGATTTGAACCGCCATCCCATCTACAATAAATTCCAGCAAGGCACGCACTTACAATTATCATATTTATTCTTTGTAAAATTTTGTTTTGACGTTTATTTTTTTACATTCATTATAAATTGAACAAGTATTGCATTTCGGGTTTATGGGTTTACAATGGTTTTGCCCAAATGCAACTAAATAAGAATTAATATTGAGCCAATATTCTAAAGGAAGTTTTTTTCTCAAAGCAAATTCAGTTTCCAAAGGATTTTTTGCTTTCACATAACCAAGTCTATTGCAAATTCGATGAACATGGACATCCACACAAATTGCCGGCTTTTTAAAAGCTACAGCTCTAACTAAGTTAGCTGTTTTACGTCCAACACCCGGAAGTTTGATTAAATCATCAATCTCTTCAGGTATTTTTCCTTGAAATTCATCATTAAGAACTTTCGGTAATTTTTTCAAACTTTTTGCTTTATTTCTATAAAACCCAGCTGGATAGATCATTCTTTCAATCTCTTCAATTGAATACTTGGAAAGGTCATCAGCATTTTTTATATGTTTAAACAACTTTTCAACAACTTTTGCAGTGGTTTCATCCTTTGTTCTTGCACTTAAGATGGTTGTAATTAGAACTTTAAACGGATCTTTTGTTTGAATTTCTATAAGGTCAACAACGGGAGTTTTAAATTTTTTAAATTGTTTTTCTAATTCGAGATAAATTTTATCAATGTTATTCATAAAGGTTTCCTGTAAATCCCGAGTCGGGTTTTGTGTATTATGTTGCATAATAAAACTCTTTCAAAAATATAAAATATCTATTATAAATTTATAGTTAATTGTAATTACAAAACTCGACTCGAGATTTTTAAAAAATGGTCGGGATGATTGGACTTGAACCAACGGCCTTTCGCCCCCCAGACGAACGCGCTACCGGACTGCGCCACATCCCGAACAAAGCTAAAATTTTATTTGTAATTTTACTGACAAGTTTTTTATTCCTAAATCTAATAATTCATAAGTCTTAAAAAACGATTTTAATTATTTGAAAAATTTATCATTGACAAGAAAAGTAGGTAACAAGAGTTTCCACAAGAATAATAAAATTACTTGGAGGAATTATGGGCAGAGGTGATAAGAAAACCAAAAAAGGTAAAATTTTTCGTGGGTCTTATGGAAAAAGCAGACCACAAACAAAGAAAAATACGGAGAAAAAATAAAATAATAATACCTTTTCCTTTTAACCTTCACGTTGTGAAGGTTTTTTTTATTAAAGGATAATTAAACCTAAATTGAGCGATTCATTTTTTCATTATGCACTAAAAGAATTTAATACCTAATTTTAAATAAAATCGCACAAATTAGTATCTTATTTCTAATATTCATGTTTTCTTTGGCAAAACATTTGTATTTGAATTTTTAAAATTTTGCGACTTAGCGTCTTTGCAGTGAGTCCTTTTTGGTTCTGGCTTGTCCAGGTTAGGTTAAAATAAAAAACAGATACCCAACAAAATCAATGCATATATGAATTTGTTGATTTAATGATTTGCCTGCCCCGTAGCGAAGTATGAGTGTATCGGGGGAGATTTGGTAATTTAATTTTGAACTCCATAAATCGTCATGCAAGTGCAAACTTAACTTTATAATCCGATTCAATCAATAGGATAATATTTACTACCAAATTAACTGATTAAATGCAATTTAGAGAGTATCGCCCTTTTAAATTATGAAATATACTGAAATAACTGAAAACAATTTCTTAAATGAAATCACAAAAGTAAACAAACAAATTAATCTTGAATTTATAAAAAAAGTATTTGATTTCACAAGAGTGGCACATATTGATCAAAAAAGGAAATCCGGTGAACCATATATTATTCATCCTTTGAATGTTGCCTATATTCTTGCTTCTATAAATATGGATTTGGAAACTGTTTCGGCAGGTTTGTTACATGACATTATTGAGGATACCGGAACACCATTCACAATGTTAGAAGAAAAATTTGGTTTCACGATTGCTAATTTGGTGGAAGGTGTTACCAAGATTGATAAATATAAATATCAAGCGAGTAAAACAAGGTTAGAAAGGCAAGCCGAAAATTTTAGAAAATTATTGATTTCCGTAACCAAAGATATTCGAGTTATATTGATTAAATTAGCGGATAGATTGCATAATATGAGGACTTTACAATATATGAGTCAATCTGAAATTCAGAGAATTGCCCGCGAAACTTTAGATATTTATGCTCCCTTGGCAAATCGGTTTGGAATTGCAAAATTCAAATGGGAATTGGAAGATCTTTCTCTAAAATATCTTCAGCCGGAAGAGTATAAAAAAATTGTGAATACTATTTCTGAAAAACGTGATCAAAGGGATAATTATATTCAAAAAATTATAAAACCGTTAAAGAAAAAACTGTTTGAAAATAGTATCGAAGCCAAAATTTATGGTCGGAGTAAACATTTTTACAGTATCTATCGTAAGCATTTGATGCGTAAAGCAAATTATTACGAGTTATATGATCTCGCAGCAATTCGGATAATTGTTCAAACTATCGAGCAATGTTATTCAGTATTAGGTTTTGTGCATGTTATGTATGAACCTATTGGCAGATTTCGTGATTATATTGCCAGACCGAAACCGAATGGTTATCAATCTTTACATACGATTGTGATTGGCTTGAACCAAAGACAAATAGAGATACAAATTCGTACAGAAATGATGCATCAAATAGCAGAAGAGGGAATTGCTTCACATTGGCGTTATAAAGAAACCGGAGATAAAAATTTCCAGAATGAGACTCAAAAAATTGATTTACAGTCTTCATTTGAACTGCAATTAAAATGGATAAGGCAATTTCTACAGCAACAAAATGTGAATGATTCAACTGAATTTATTGAAGAATTGAAATTAGATCTATATCCAGAGATAATCATTGCCCAAACTCCCAAAGGTGATTTTCTGAAATTACCAAAAGGAGCTACAGCTGTTGATTTTGCATTTGCTATTCACTCGGATGTTGGTTTGAGAACGATTGGAACACGAGTTAATGAGAAACTTGTACCTTTGAAAACAGAGCTTATCTCGGGTGATGTGGTGGATATTCTTACTTCAAAACATATAAATGCCGGAAAAGATTGGATGAAATTTCTGGTTACACATCGAGCCAGACAGAAAGTAAGATCATATTTTCATAAAAAAGAGATTGAAGATGCTATTATGCTTGGAGAAGAGATATTTATAAAAAGATTTCGTAAAACTAAGTATAAATTAAAGAATAAACCGGAATTACTAAAATTAATCAACCAATTTAAGATCAATGATGAACGCTCTTTTCTCGCCAAGGTCGGTAAAGGAGAAATATTAGTTTCAGATATAAAAAATGCTATTGAAAATCTTGAAGAAGATTTCTTAGAAGTAGCTGAAATTGAGAAAGAAGAGAAGACTGAAATCGAATTGGCGGATGGGGCACGAAGCAAAACCAGAGGAATAAAAATTGGCAACATTGATAGTCTTATGCTAAACTATGCAAAATGTTGTAATCCGGTTCCGGGTGATGATGTAATTGGTTATACAACGCGGGGAAGAGGAATTACAATTCATCGCAAAAATTGTACTAATCCGGGTTTTATTCATTTACAAAAAACAGAACCTGAAAGGATAATTGAAGTAGATTGGAAATATGCCGAAGAAAACAATCCTTTGATTTTGATTAAATTAGATATTATCGGAACAAAAAGGATCGGGTTCCTTTCAGAAATTCTTGAAAAGTTTAAATCAATGAAAATAAATATCGAACATACAAATATGCGTTCTGTGAAAAATCTCTCAATTGGTAATTTTAAATTTTATATAAAAAATATTGCCGAGATGGATAAAGTAAATCTGGAATTACTCACAATAAATGATATTATGAATTGTGCTTGGGAAATATGTAGTAAAAGTAGTTAACAGTGAATAATGAATAATGAATAGTGAAGAAATGTTTTTTACCACGGGCTTTCACGGACTAAGAAATATGAAAGAATCACAAAAAAAATTGTCATACATTATAAAAAAATAAATACTATTTTCATCATCCTTAAATTTTGCAATTCTGTTTCCGAAATTTTTTATTCGTTAATTCGTGGTTTATATTTTTATTTTTTTTCGGAGAAAAATTAACTTTCAGAGCTCAATAATAATCAATTTTCTTGACAGCGAAACTTGGCAATCCGTTATTTGAAAAAACAAATTTTTAGGATAAAAATGGAAGATAAATATAGTTTGCTTTATTCTGATGAAGATAAGAAAAAAGAGATTCTTAATAGTGAATTTGATCTAAATCATTCTGATAAGGAATATAGTTCATTAGCTGTTATGTTCCTTGAAATAATTACAACAAAAGACAATAAAGAATTTTATTTTTTATATCATGATGAAATTGTTATACCACTCCTAAAAAAACACGAAGCCAAAATAATTAAGGAAAGATCTAATCCAATAATATGTACTTTTGAAAATGCGGTAAACGCAATGGAAGCAGCAATTTCTATGCAGAAAAAAATTGCAGAAAAAAATGCAGGAAAAGAAAAAACTGTAATTTCTGAGATTAAAATCGGTATTCATTTCGGAAAAGTGATGGCTCTTGAACATGATATTTTTGGAGGGGTTGTAGATATTTGCTCAAGTATACTTTTTGCCTCGGATGCAAACCAGATTTTTGTTTCGGAAGATTTTTTAAAAAGAGCTTTTCAATTTAAAATGAAGAGTCATTATATTGCTAATTTTCATTTGAAAGGTGCCTTTTTACCAGTAAAATTATATTCTGTTTTTTGGACGGATAACAAAACATGGATGGAATACATTTTCGAAAATCATAAAAAGAAATTGTTGATTACAAAATCAGATAAATTTAGAATTATTAATGAAGTAAATAAAGTTGAAGAATTTAATTCTACATCTCTGATATCTGTTGCAATAAGTTCAAAACCTACAGGATTTGAAATATGGATTGATGGGAAAAAAATTCAGAAAAAAACTCCTGCTACATTTAATCATAAGGTTGGTGAATGCCTATTACATCTAACAAAACAAGGATATGAGGATATTACCGAAAGAATAGATATTAAACCCGATCAGCCCAATGAGTTCTCTTTTAATTTGGAAGCAATTTATGGTAGCATAAATATTGTAACAGAATCTCCGGGTTATTCAATTGTTTTGAATGGGAAAGAGTTAAGTAGGAAAACACCCCATAAAATCGTAAATGCGATGCCTGGTTCATATAAAATTGAATTGGTTGGTAAAACACATTACACTAATCCAATAACTATGATTCTAAAAGAAAAAGAAGATCATATTTTTAGTCCTAAGCTTTTACCTTATGGAAGACTGGTGGTCATCTCAAAACTAAAAGATCTTGATTTTATGCTAAAAGATTCGAAAAGTTATGATAAAATAAAATTAGATAATGGGAAATTATCTTTTGAACCTTATAGAATTTATGAAGAAAAAAAATGTAAAGAAATTACATTAAAAAAAGGGACATACATAATTGTACCTTTAGATGAAAAATTGCCCGAAGTTCAAATTGAGATAAATAATGATGAATTAAATATCTTCAATTATGATGAGCATTTGGTGAAAAGAAAGATAATTATTGATACTGGAAAATATCATGCTAGAATTAGCTTTAACCACCAACGAACTGGTAGAAAAAATGATATTCACGTTAAGGGTAAGAAGGTTTTAGAATTCATACCGGGAACTGTTTCCTTAAAAATTCAAAGCAAATTGTTAACTAAGGAATATAACCTAAAAATCGAAAAACATGATGTAAATTTAGAATTTGTAAAAGAGATGACAAAAATTGCCAAAAAACATTCTAAGAAAATTATTAATAGATTCATAATCTTCGCAATTTTTATGAGTTTTTTATTTGTCGGACTTTATTATTATTCTAAGTATGAAAACAAGATTTGGAAAAAAAGTACATCAGAAAATTCAATTTTGGGATACGATAAATATATTGATACTATCTATTTCTTTAGATACAAAAAAACTGCTTTGAAATTTATTTTAGATAGGGAAGAGGAATATTGGCTAAAAACGAAAATCCAAAATAGTGACAAATCTTATCAAAGATATTTAGAGATTTTTTCTGAACCAAAATTCAAAACTGAAGCAAGAGAAAAATTGAAAGAAATTATTTGGGACAGTGCTTTGAATAGTAAAAATCCACGAATTATGAAAAGATATATTATGGAATTTCCGGAAGCTGAAAATCTGTCGGAAGCAATTCATCTTTATAAAAATAATTATTGGGAAAATATAAAACAGAAGAACAGTATGTTATGGTTTACAATTTATCTTCGTAAATTCCCAGAATCTCCTCATAAAAATGAAGCGACGGTTTTGCGGAATAATATATTTTTTAGCATTAATAAAGGACATTTTTGGGTTGATAAAGGGTATGATATTAAGAACTTTTTTATCTCTTCTAAAAATTTACAATTAAAAATAATAGTTTTAGTAGTACTTTTAATTATTTTCGTGAAAATATTTATTAGTAGAGGAAAAAAATATTGATTATCAATAATTTACATATTTATTTTTTTTTCAAAATAATCATTATAAACTTGTTATAAAAATTAGTGCTGTCTTTTTCTCTGGTTTTTGTATTTGTTATTTTTTGAACCTTAAATTATTTTCATACTCGCAAAATCAAATAGTGAAAACCCTGAGCATTTCTCTTCATTTACTTCATATACTTTTTGTAATTCTTGCTTGTTTAAAGCAGCCAAAAACAATCCGGCATAAACGGGAATACTGCTTGTATTATCTTGATCAATTTCATCCAAACAATCTGCAATCCAATTGATATTACCTGTATAAAAATTATGATAAAGCATTGGAAAGAAAGCATCGATTTTCCAATCGTTCCAGCGTTGAAGAACCATCTTGGTTGACATTTTGGGAGTAGGGAAAACCGCAGCAGTTATCAATTTATTTGCCTTATTTACATAATCTACAAGTTCACTAACAATTCGGTTGATAGATTTTAAACGGAATTCCAACCACATTTCGTTTTCTTCGGGTTGATTAAGTTCAATAGGATCAATTCCTCTTTCAATTTTAAATTTTTTTCGGCAAATTGGACAATAACAGAAATCAAATTCAGGAAATACACTATCTTGCTCCAGATTATACTTAAGTTGCAGTTTTTTTGGCAAAATTGCATCAGGATAACGAATATAATCCAATTGAATACCGCTCAGATTTTTCATTTGGAGATATTTATCCATTCTCTTCTTTAGATATGGCAGCACCTCTGGATGATTTGGGCAGAACCATTTGTAATAATCAACATAAGGTGGATTGATGAGTGATGATTTTCCTTCGCGATTTATCATAAACCATTCAGGATTAGATTTCTCAATTTCGGTATCTCTACAATTCATTGTTACGAACCAGTAGTGAATTTCCAATCCAATTTTTTTGCCAATGTCACTCGCTTTTTCTATAATTTCCGGTTCTCCCTGAAGAATCACTCCAGTAAAACCAGACTTTTTCAATTCGAGTAGATTATGTGAAAGATTTTCGTGTCCGTCTGACTGCATCCAACACCATTTTTTCATAATTACTCCTGATTTTTTAGAAATTGAAAAATTAATATTTTTTTTGAAAATTTAAAGAACACACCTCCCGGCTGAAGCCGTACTCCTCTCAAGAGGAGAATTTCTCTGTGCTCTCCGTGTTCTCTGTGGTAAATTCTTTTTTCTTAGCGTCTCCGCGTGAAACTCTTTTGTTCGTTTTGTTTGTTTTGTTCGTTGCTAATTCTTTTTTCGTGTTAATTCGTGTTAATTAGTGGTTTCATCTTTTCTCTCAAAGCCCAATTCAGGTAAAACAATTTTAACTTCTTGATTATCGTCCTCTTTTCCATTTTGCATTTTCCAGTAGAGAATGAAATTTACTTTCCCTGACGTTAATCTATATCCTTTCTTTTCCAATGAGGCTTTAGTGTTCATAAAATGTTTTGAAAATTTTAGAATCAATTCATCTTTGGAATTGGTCAATCCTTCTTCGGCAATTGATAATATTTGTCCACTATGAAGTAAATTTATTCTGTGCTGAATAAAACCAAAATAACTCAATTGAATATCCTTGTGCGTCAAATGAAGAACTAATTGCATTGGAGCAGAATAGACAGTCGAATCGTTTTTATGCAACAGATTTTCTGTTTTGATGTTATTTAGAAAAAAACCGTTCAAGTGAATAGTTAGATTCTGTTTTGCCCGAGTCATCGCCACATACAATTGTCGTTTCTTCTCATCAGAATTTGCATCAAAATTATCGAGAAGCAAGTACACATTATCAAATTCTTTTCCCTTTGCTTTATGAATTGTAGAGACATAGATTGTTTCATTATTTTTGAGAATAAAGTCTTCAAGTCTTGATTCTTTGATAAAAACCTTAAAATCAGATTTGTATTTGATTTTTGGATTTGTAATCTGAAAATCTTTTATTAATATCTTACAAAGTTCAAAGTTTGAACTGTTTTTGTGTTTCTTCACAAACTTCTTTTTTGCATTTTTCCAAGTCTCTTTTCCAATTGTAGAATTTTCTTCATAAATGGAAATATCCTCCAGAAAAGTTCTGATTTCCAGAAGATTATACAAATCAAATCCATCATTTGCTTGAATCAATTTTGCCGGCATTCCGTTTTTTAAAAGTAATCCGGTAATCTGCAAAGCTTCGTTATTTGTTTGGGTGAGAACACTTGTAGTTCCTAAAAATTCGGCAGAAAGTAAATCGTTTACGAGAGGAACAATCAAGTTTTTACATCGATAGTGAATAAGTTTTATATTTCCGGTATCTCTTTGATTAGCTTCAATTTGCGTTGTTTTGAAACGATGTTGGATTCTTAGAACAAACTGATTTGTGAATTCAACCAAATTTCTTTTGCCCCTGTAATTCTCAATCAATTCATATTTTACAGAACTCTTTTCTTTGATAAATTGCTCAAAATATTTTGAATCCGCTCCCCGAAAAGTGTAAATATTCTGGTCGTCATCACCAACTGCAATCACTCGCATCTCTTCATTCCTATCCATAAGCGACTTGACCAAAGCAAATTCGTCCGCATCCATATCCTGAGCTTCATCAATGACGAGTACGGTTTTGGTAATTCGATTTGTTTCAACTTCACCATTCATTATTTTTTCAGTAGTATCTCGGACAATTTTTTCCGATTTATCAAGATTGCCGATTCTTCCCAACAAATCAAAACAATATGAATGAAAAGTCTTTATCTCTATAAAATTGGCTGCATTACCAATTAAATTCAATAATCTTTTTTTGAATTCGGTAGCGGCGGCTCTGGAAAAAGTGAGCATCAATAACTGTTCGTGTTTTACATCTTCCATCAAAAGTAAAGAAGCCAATTTGTGCACCAAAACTCTTGTTTTTCCGCTTCCGGGACCAGCTGCTACCACAATATGTTTACTTAGATTATCCTTTATTATTTTAAGCTGTCTTGGAGATAATGAACCGAACAATTCACGGAATTTACTCGGTGTAATATTTTGCTTTATCTCATCTTTACGGCTTCCCGGAAAATACTTATTCAAAAACGAAAAGTAGTTCAATTGAAAGTAATCGTCCACGAATTTTAGGGCAACATTATAATCTTCCAGCATTTTTTTGGCATATTCTCCCACAATATGGATTTGCTGAATCTTATTCTGATAAAACATATCCAATTGCCGATAATCCTCATTTTTGTATTGAATTTTATTATTTTGCTCCAGTCTGTTGATGGTCAACTTATTATAAACAATTAGAAATCCACCCTCAATTTTAATCGCTTCAATTCGAGATAGATAGAAAAGAGTGTCTTCAATATCATCAATCGAAATATCGTATTGAAAAAACTTCAACTCCTTTTTGTAGCTTTTTTTCAGCTCGTGAACCGAGAACTCAACCAGTATCTCTTTTTTGTGGGAATCTTCTTTGCTTTGAACTTCTCGCATTTTTTTATAAAGATAGGAAACGATGAATTCTGCAAGTGTATGTTTTCTTCCCAATTTCTCTCTAAAATCTTCCGAAGATTGATTAAAAAAGACGGAAATATGATTTTTTGAATAGCTATGATAGTGGAGTTTAATTCGATTTTTAATTGCCCAGAAATTTAAAATTGTTTTGATTTTTTGAGGATTGACATTGCTACAACCATTCTCAATTGCAGCTTCATTCAATTCTTTCAGTTGAAAAACTTTTTCCTGTTCTGATAGAAGTGGTAGGAGAAAATTCTCAATTTGAGCAAAGGATTTCAAGATTGAAAGAGAGCGATTTGCTTTGTCGGATTGCTTGATATAGGCTGTCAAATCTCTGGTATTTGCCAGAATTTTCTCTTCCTTCATCAGTGAGATAGCTCTTATCACATCTTCTTTGGCGATTCCTAAAATATCGGAAATATAATCAACTCTGGATTCAGCCGTTTCATCACTAGCTTCTTTCTTTCTTTTGGAAGAGATCAGCATTTTTATGATTCGAATAGCCTGAACTTTTTGCTTTTCATCAAAATTTACCGAACTGTTTATCTTTTCAATTGCCTGTTCAGCATTTTTTGATAAAATACTATCTGCATATATTCTGGGAACATTCTGTCCACGTTGAAGATAGCCGGCTTGTTCAAGTGCTGCAATGGCAGTTTTTGCACGGTTTTCTATCTGAACAATCCTGTCATCCCATCCGGCTTTACGAGCAATTTCCAAAGCGGAATTGGAAACTGTAGAACGGAATTTTGTGATATATTTTATAGCTTTCCAGATTTGCTGAATCTCTTTTACCGAGATTTTCGTCTGATTCAAAAGTATGAAATGTTTATTAAGGTCTTCTTCATTATACAGCACAAAACAATCCGCTGAAATATTCTCATCACGTCCCGCCCTGCCGGATTCTTGAACATAATTTTCCAAAGAATCGGAAATTTCATAATGGATAACCATTCCAATATCTTTTTTATCAACTCCCATTCCAAAAGCAGATGTGGCAACCATTATGGGGATTTCTCCGGCAATAAATGCGTTTTGATTATCCGTTTTCTCCTTAACATCCATCTTGCCGTGATAAGGCTTGGCATCAAGTCCATCTTGGCTCAGTCGTTGAGCGAGTTCAAAAGCTTTTCTCGTTCTGGAAACATAGACAATTGTCGGACAATTCTTAGATTCAATCAAGGCTCGTAGTTTGCAGTATTTTTCCTCTTCATCAATACTATTATGAACGCGATATTTCAAGTTTGTGCGGGAAGCATTAGATTTGAAAATTTTTAGTTTGATTGCAAGTTTTTCGTTAAAATAACTACAAATATCTTCGATAACTTTTTGCTTGGCAGTAGCCGTAAAGCAGGAAACCGGAATTCGTTCCGTTAGATTTTTCTTTTCCTCAAGTGATTTTATAAAATCTGCGATATAGAGATAATCAACCCTGAAATCCTGTCCCCAAGATGAGAAACAATGAGCTTCATCAATCACAAAACGAGCGATTTTTCTGCCAAGAAAGAGATGTTCAATAGTTCGTGAACGTAATGATTCGGGAGAAATATATAAAATCGAAGCGGAGCCATCGGCAACCCTTTCAAAGGATTTTCCCCGCTCAATCGGATCAAGTAAACCATTGATTGTAACTGCTTCCGTAATTCCTAGTTTTTCCAGATTATCAACTTGGTCTTTCATCAAAGACTGCAAAGGAGAAATTACAACTGTTAAACCTCGGGTATTCTCACCAATCATCAAAGCCGGAATCTGGAAAGTAAGAGATTTTCCGCCACCAGTAGGAAATACTGCCAAAAGCGATCTGTTTTCAATTGCTGCTTTTACTGCGTTCTCTTGTAAGGATTCTTCTTCAAAGATTCGGAAAGAATCAAAGCCAAAGTATCTTTTTAAGCCTTTTTTTGCATCAAGAGCTTCATTGCAATATGTGCAACCAATTACACACGGTTTATTTCTGAGCAAATACATTATGCGGTCAATTTCTGGATAATTCATCAAAACCCAAGGTGGAGTGATGGAATATCGGTCAGAAACATTTATCAAAGATAGGCAATAAGCAAGCTCAATTGGGTGCTGATTGATGATGTTTTCTAAAGAAGAATTTGAGCAGATTTTTCCATAAAAACATTCTTTAATAGTGCTTTCTAACTTAATTTCATTTTCTGGAATATATGATAAATATGTAAAGAAATGTCTGAATTCTTCTCTATCTTTCAAAAGCGAAAAGTAAATCTGTTTTAATGAATCGTTCAACTCAATAAAAGCTGTTATCTCATCATTAAATAAATCTCTTGCTTTTTGAGAATCATTTACCGGATTGTTTAATTCATCGGTTTGCAATTTGTCATCTTTCAATAAACGGTGGTAAGGTCTTTTGGGAAATAATAACGGTGATAAAAATAGAGTATCAATAATTTGGAACTTGTTTATTTCATTGAAAAATAGATATTTTTTGATATAAATTAAATCGTGCTTAATGATATTATGACCACAAATAAATTCTGTATTTTCTAAGAAATATGTAAAATCTTTTATAGAGTTTGAATGAAAAATATTTCCATCACTTTTTATTGCACCGATATCGAGGATCTGTTTAGAGTCCGGTTCTATCTCAGTATCGAAGAATGCAATTGGTTTCATAATTTTTATTTCCTAATTTAGCAACTAACAAAACAAACAAAACGAATAAAAAAGAGTTTCACGCAAAGACGTAGAGGAAAAGAAACGCAGAGAACGCAGAGAAAAAAAATACCACAGAACACATTGAGAACACAGAGACCAATATTCAATCTAAAATATTAAATTTTCAATTTCTTAATTCTTTGCGTCTCTGCGGCTTTGCGAGAAATTTTATTTTCATAAATAACATCTTTTCAAATATTTTTTTGCTAAAAACTGTCAAATAAATTTTTCTTCTATGATGAAAGTCTACTACACTATCAGAACTAAACCTGATATATTTTCGACTTTGGCATAATTAATGTAATTTATACAAGAGTAAAATAATTTCTTATCTTGTTTATTATAAAATTTGATCTGAATGATTCTTAAGAGAAACTTAAGAATTCTCGGATTTTGATGGTGAAGGAATAAGAAAGGAAAAAGCATAACTCATTTTTTGAAGGGAGATTTTGTTGAAAAAGAAATATTGTAGCATGATAAACACATTTTGAGTTTCAGAGAGTTAATAAATAAAGGGAATGCCTACCAAGGCGAAGCTTCAGCGTAGACTGAAGCAAGAGTTAGATTAATTATAAATTTTATAAGAAATGTTAGTTAGTCGCTGTCGCAAAATAACATATACAATCTACCTTTGTATTTCTTCTTTCTTCTTCGTTGTTAAAATATTGAATATCTATGGATATTCAATATTTTAACGCCTTGAATAAAAAATAAATACTTGGGTATATCGTACATGTTATTTCACGACAGTTCCTTAGCAAAAAAAAGCACTCTATGAATTTTCTATGTAAAATTACTTTTTGAGAAATTTTTCTCGAAAGTAATTATTGCAAACTCATTGAGTGCTAGAGGAGAGAGAGAAAATAATACTAATCAATGTTTAAAAATTTGACCGATATCAATTATAATAATTTGAGTAAGAATTCCTTAAAGTAGATATTAGTTCATCATCCTCAAATGGCTTGTTGATTAAGCCTGTATGAGGTAAAGTTTGAATTCTTCTCAGGGAATATTCGTCGAAACTTGCACTGCAAAAAATTAATGGAATATAATATCTATCCAAGATTATTTTCGCTGCATCTATTCCATCAATTTCTCCATCAAGAATTACATCCATTAGAATGATGTCCGGTTTTGATTCAATAGTTTTTTTAATACTATCTTCTCCTGAACTGGAAATTCCGCAAACTCGAAAACCATCATCTTCAAGTACCATCTTAATATATTCAGCAATTATGCTGTCATCCTCAACTATCAATACATACTTCATTGCCATCCTCTTATGTAATTAATTATTCAATATCCAAATCAAATAAAATATAAGTGTGATTCTTTGTAAATAAGATGACACCTGAACTTGTTCTGACTATTCTGAGAAAATTATTTATCAATAACATAAATAGTGTCACCAACTATAATGATAACATAATCATCTGTTTCAATGAGGATATCATATAAAACTCCTTCCAATTCTTCCCAAGTTATTTTAGGTAAATCTTCTACTTTATAATCCAAATTGATATCACTTTTAAAATTTCTTAAATTAACATTACCTTCAATACCAATTACAGATTGGGAAATAACCAACATCATAATTACAACTGCAAAAAACTTTTTCATAATTCCTCCTAAGAATCTTTGTTCTATATATATATCCGAAAAAATATGAAAATGGGACAAAGCCCCATAATATTTTTTTTATTCAATTAAAAAATCGGTTAAAAAAGGTGATTTGATAAAATTGTAACAATATATAGAAAAGTAGAATAGAAGCATATAGTGTCGATAAAATATTTTTCACTTTTTTTTAAAAAAAAATTTCATGGAAAATTGGCACAAATATTTCTGTCACTCCATAATGACGACTGCTAATTATTTACTGATTTTTAAGTGGAGAATACAACAAAATTAGATATCTCTCATTCAAATTGAGTTAAAAAATAAAATTGTACTATCAAGTTCTTAAAAAAAATAATTTGAAAACTTGACTCAATTTAAAATAACAAAAAAATTGCTAAATGGAAATTAAAAATAAAGATATTATAAAATATAGGAACCTTGTTTATAGTTATGCTCTCTATAAAACAGGTGATTTTACATTAGCTGATGATATTACTTCTCAAAGTATAAACTTATTTTTATTAAAGGTAAATAATCTAGATGCTATTGATATAAAAAAATGGTTTATTGAGACTTGTAAAAATTATTGTAAAAAAGCAATAGATAGAAAGATACGAATCTATAAGATAAATCAAAATTATAAAACTGAACTTATTTCCAGAATAAATCAACATTCAAAAACTGAAAAAGATCATGAATTATTAGCGTCTTTTAAAACAGTTTATAATCATTTATCTGCTGCTGATTTAAGATTATTGCTCTTTTATTTTAAATGTGGAAATAATGTAAAGGAGATGAGTAGAATTTCCTCAGAATCTTATGAAGCACTGAGAAAAAGAGTTTATCGTCTTAAAAAATCACTAAAAGCAGCAACATTTCAAAATTTAGGAATAATAACGTCAAAAAAATTAATATCACCAAGTCTTAATACTCATGTAATAAATTTTTTTAAAGAGTTTAAAGAAAATTTAGAAAACAGAACATTACATAAAATGTATTACTATTTTTCTGAAATTGACCTAAAAAAATACAATCCTGATGTACAAATAAAAGAACTTGTAGACTATGAAATAAATATTACAAATAATATATATACGGCTCATGTTATTTTCAAAAACTATGATAATGAACCTCAATCTTTTTATATAAAATTTCATATTAAAGGCAAAAACAGGTTGAAGATTATCACACCTCCTACTCCGGATAATCTGCATTTTTTTTCTTTTAATCGTGAAAGTGGTAAGCAACTAATAAAATTATTAGAACAATATCCTGAAAATAGAGAGGGTTATTCAAAAATTCCCAAAGAGCTTATCGCAAAAATTATCAAAGATTCAAGTAGGGAAAATTAGATATACTCAACGGAAAGCGATTTTCTTTTTATTTTTTCAATTTGGGAATAATATGAAACCGTTGAAACGGTTATTGAAAATTTTTTATCTTATTATCCACAAACTTAAGTTTGTGGTTAATGTGAAGAGAGCTATTACCTAACCGTTTCAACGGTTTCATAGATTTTTGAAATACAAAATAAAAAAATGAATCGCTCAATTTAGGTATTAATTTTTTTTAACAAACATTTCCCACTTCGTTTTTTCTTTCCAATAATTTAGAATGATAAAACAAACTGGAAAATGTTAACTAAAATCTTTAATAATGATCATATAATAAGATGTTTTCTTTATTTTATCCTCTATTGGGCTGATACTCGCATTGATGCTTCCTATTTTCCCATTTTTACATCTAACTTTATAATCTCCAGTTAATTCAATACCTTTAAACAAGATTTCCAGATCATCTTCAATATTTGAATCTTCCAAAAAGAGGTCACTGATCTTCATTTCCAATAATTCACCTATCGCATATCCAATGAATTTTGACATACTTCTGTTCGCATAGATAAAATTACCTTTATCATCCGATATAACCATAGCGAGTTTGCTTTGATCAATTGCTTGATGTAATAAATCAACCTCCAAACCAAGTTTATTAATTTCAGTAACATCCCGCACAATACATTGCACTGTATCTTCATCAGAAACTATTGTTTTAGCATTAAGAACCACATCAATTTTTTTACCAAAGCGTTTTTTAAATTTTGTTTCAAAATTAATTTTATCTAATTCTTGTACTTGATTGAATTTACTTAGTGAGTTAATCAAATTTTCATCAGTTATTAAGCGGGAAAGATCCATTGCTATCAATTGTTCAAAACTAAATCCAAGCATACTACAGGTTTTGAAATTCACATTGTTGATCTTACCGTCAAAATCACAAATTAATACGGCATCGTTTGATTGTTCAAATAGTGTCCTATATCTTTTTTCACTTTTCTTAAGAGCTTCTTCAATCTTTCTTCGATACAAAACTGTCTCTATAGATGCATAAAGTTCTCTTTCTTCAAATGGTTTTAATAAATAGCCGTAAGGAGAAGTTTCTTTTGCTCTTGCAATGGTATCATCATCAGCGTAAGCAGTGAGAAATATTACAGGTATGTTATACTGTTTACGAATTTCTCCAGCATAATAAATCCCATCATTTTCTCCACCAAGCATAATATCCATTAAGATCAAATCTGGAGAAGTGGCTTTACAGGTCGGCATTATTTCTTCTTCTGTTGAAACCATTCCCGCAACTTCATAACCGGAATTTTCCAAAGCAAATTTTATATCTTCGGCTATAATTATTTCATCCTCAACAATCATTATTTTAGTTTTAATTTCATTCATTTTTTTCTCCTAAATTTTTGAATTTATTTGTTGATATGTTTTTATCGCAAAAGGTTTAAATTTTATTGTATATTCAATTCCTTCCTGTTTGACTATTGTTAATAAACCATGAAGTTGCTTAATCAATGAATTTACCAGTAATAAGCCAAAAGAACTGTCGCAATTAATTTGAGAATCATCTAGAATACCGATTCCATCATCTTTTATAGTGAAAATATAAAAACCATCAATTTTATTGAATCTAATCATTACATTACCCATTGAATCATTTGGAAAAGCGTGCTGCAATGAATTTGAAACTAGTTCATTAATTATCAATCCACAAGGAATCGCCATATTGACATCTATATCAATATCTGCTATATCTTCAATAATTTTTATCTTACGTGGATTAATCGGGTTTGTTGATAAGATATTTAGTATTAAACTTCGTATGAAGATGGGAAGATTTATATGAGCCAGATTTTTATGCATATATAGTTTTTCATGAACTAAAGCCATTGTTTTTACACGATTTAAACTATTTTCAAAAATTGACCTATTTTCCTCATTTTTTATAAATCTTGATTGAGCTTTTAATAAACTTGCAATGATCTGCATATTGTTTTTTACTCGATGATGAATTTCTTTCAATAGAACTTTTTTTTCTTCAAGGTCTTGTCTCAATTGTTTTTCAATCATTTTTCTCTTTGTAATATCATGACCTATTACTATGAGCCCTTTGCGTGCCCCATCTTTATTAAACAAAGGTACTTTTATTATGTGATATATTTTTGAAGAACCATTCGGTAATGGAATGACCTCATCTTTTCCGGTCGGTTTTTTAGCTTGCCAAGCAGTTTTATCTGTAACATCACAAACAAGAAAAGATTCTCTATAGAAATCACTAAATTCTGCTAATTCACAATCGGTTTTTCCAAAAAACTCCACATTTTCCAATTGATAAAGTTTTAAAATCGCCTGATTTGCTTCTAACCATTTTCCTTCTGAATCTTTGAAACAAATTATGTCATCAGTATTATTGATCAATGTCCTCAATCTTTCTTCACTTGATTTGAGAGCTTGTTCTATTAATCTTTGTTCTGTAATATTCTCTGCAACTTTTAAATAATGGGTTTGCTTTCCCTTTTTATCGAGAATAGGGGCAATAGTAGCAGCTTCATAGTATATCTCACCATTCTTCTTTTTGTTACTGAATACACCTTTCCATGTTTTACCGGAAACAACAATTTCCCATATTTCTTTATAATAAGTTTCAGAGAACTCATCTGATCTTAGTATTTTAAAATCATGTCCCAAAACTTCCTCTGGAGTATAACCTGTTATTTCGTAAAATATTGGATTCATATATTCAATATTACTATTGAGATCAGTGATAGCAATGATTGAAGGACTTTGTTCTACCGCAGAAGAAAGTTTTCTGATATGTTCTTCCGCTTGTTTGCTTTCGGTAATATCACGCCATACAGTATGAATAATTTGATTTTTTTTATCGTTGGAAATAGCAGTTAACAATACTTCGACAGGAAAAATCTCTCCATCGGCTCTCTTATGATCCCATTCGAAACGGTGACTGCCATTTTTTAGAGCTATTTTCATCATCTCGTTTATTTTAGATAGCGACATTTTCCCGTCCGGTTGTTTTTCCGGTGATAATTCCGAGAGGTGCTTATTTAAAAATTCATCTTTATTATTATAACGAAGCATATCTATGGTCGCTTGATTGCAATCTATAAATTTGCCGTTATGTATTATTAAAATAGCATCTTTTGATTTTTCAAATAAATCTCTGTATTTTTTCTCGCTTTTCTTCAATTTTTCTTCGGCATTAATACGATTTGTAATATCTGTTTGGGTTCCCCAAGCATTAATTAATTCACCGTTTTTGATAACTCCAACCAATGAATTCGAGAAATATTTTTCCTTTCCGTCTTTAGTATATTCTCTTGAAATACCATCCAATAATTTGAATCCATTATTGATGAAAGCTTTTAAATAATTCCTATTTTCATCAATATCAGGCATAGCATCAGAAAGTTTCAATCCAATTATATTTTCTGTTGAAATATTCATCATATTTGCATAAGTATCATTACAATCAACACAAATACTATTAAAAAATTTAGAAATCATCTGATCTTGGGAAATATTAATACTAACAGGTTTTTTAGGTTGGAAACACCAAATTCCCATAGGACTAAAATCAATGAAATTTCTAAGTTTTTTTTCACTTTCTCTCAATTGTCTGATAGCAATTATATTATCTGTTACCTCTTTCAAAGTTAAAAGAAACATTTCCACTTCATCATTGTTATCCAAGAGAGGAATTAATCCCAAATCCCAATATGAAGTTCCCCATTCGGGATTTTTGGGAAATACAAAAGAATGTGAATATCTTCGATAAATTTGCTTATCTTTCTTGGCTTTATCTGCTTTTTCCTTGAGATCGGATGGATACAAGTCGAAATGATTTTGATTGAAATAATCTTTCTTCTCACGATGGCAAGATTTTGCAAAAGAATCACTAACGCTGATATAATTATAGTCTTTATCTAACAAAACCATACTATCAATTGAGTTATGAAATATTTGGTCTAAGGTTTTTGCTTGTTTTTTTATATGTTTTTCAAAAACTTTATGTTCCTCTTCCAAATCTATTCGATACAAGGCAAAAGCGATATCATTTGCAACTTCTTTAAGTAATCCCAATTCTTCATCATTCAAGACTAATTCACGAGTCCTTTGTAGGCTAATAACTCCGTAAGTTCTTGAACCATAGCTAAGTTTAGATAATATTGTAAAAAAATCATTATCATAAATCCGAAAAGTGCATTGCTCACATTCATTCAAAGGTGTATCAATAATAACCAATTCTTCTTGATTTAAGGCTTGTTTTATACAAGATGAATATATTCCCTTTTTAAACATCTCCTTAACAGATAGATAATCTTCTCCAATTTCATTTTGGATCAAGAATTCATATTTCTGATCTTTATCAAAAGTGAGAATCATTGCATTTGAGTAATCTAAATTATTAGAAAGAATTTCCGTAACATTTTGAAGTAATTTCATTCTATCTTTTTCATAAATAATTAATCGGTTTATTTCCCTGACATTCCTAATTACTTTTGTTAGATGAATATTTTGTGCTTCTACTTTTTTTCTATCTGTAATATCGTTATATTGAGATAATAAATATTTTGGTTTATCCTCTTCATCCAATATCACCGAACAGATTATCTCCGCTTGAAAGATAGAACAATCTTTTCGTTTAACGGGAACTTCTCCTATCCATTTATTTTCCGATAAAATTGTTGGGATAATATTTTTCTGTAATTGTTCTACACCTTCTTCATTACTGAACATAAAGATTGATTTTCCAATTATTAAGCTATCATCTTCAAAACCACCAAGAGTAAGAAGCCCTTGGTTTACATATTCTATTTTTCCCTGTAAATCTGTTATCACAATTGCTGCTGGAGTTGTTTCTACGACTTTAGATAATTTTCGGATTTTTTCTTCTATCAGTTTATTTTTATCTTTCTCTGCTTTCAATTTGAGAGCATTTTGGATTGCCGGAACAAGTCTTACCGTATTCTCTTTGAGAACATAATCCCAAGCTCCATTACGCATTACATCCACAGCAGACATCTCATCAAGAGAACCAGTGAAAATGATAAAGGGAACATTTGGAATAATTTCTTTGGCGATTTCAAGAGCTGATATTCCATCAAAAGCTGGTAGACTGTAATCGGCAATGATTAGGTCGGGCTTATCTTCTATAATATTATTAACAAAATCTTCTCTTGTCTCAACTCTTTTGAGTGTATATTGAAGTTTTGCTTTTCTGAATTCTATCTCAGCAAGCTCAGTATCTGACGGACTGTCTTCAAGCATTAAAATTTTTATTATCATTACTTACTCCACATCTACTTTGGGAAGAGTTATTTTAAAAATAGTGCCTTGAGGTATATTATCCAAAATTTCAATTTTCCCTGAAATACTTTTAATAACACTCTGGACAATATAAAGTCCTAATCCAGAGTTACCGGTTTTCCCATAGATAAAGTTTTCTTGAAAAACTTTTGTTTTTATATCATCAGGAATTCCAGAACCATAATCTTTTACCTCTATAATAACATTCTGTTCTTCTGCTTTATAAACAAAGTCCATTTTATTTGTTTTCCCATGGTTAATGGCATTATTGACGAGATTATCAAAAACGGAATTCATAGCACTATTTGCCATGAAAACACCTTCACCAAATACATTTACTTCAATCTCTTTGTGTTGTCTAATAATTTTGTTTGTTATTGATTTGAAATTGAATTTGGTAAGTTTTTTATCAAGATGCATGAATGCTTCTAATTCCCTCATTTTTGTAATAAGATCAAAACTTTTTTTGATAGTTTCTCCAGCTTTATCAAGATAGGTCCGTTCATTCAAGCGATTATATAATCTTATAGCACTACGAACTACTGTAAGATTGTTCGTAATATCATGACGCAGTATTTTATTTATTAGCATCAGATATTCTTTTTGAAATAAAATCTCTTTTTCATCTTTTTTTCGCTCGGAAATGTCGTTATAAATTCCGTAAACTGCTATTTGTTTCTCATCTTCTGTAATAGGAATTCCGATGATGGAAACATCAATTAATTCACCGTTTTTCTTTTTCCTAATTGTTTCAAAATCAATTACTTTTCGATTTGAAACAGTATTAGTAGCATCTTTTGCTTCTTTATGAAACTGCTTAGGAGCAAGTAAATCATCAATACACTTATCTATAACTTCATTAATTTCATAGCCAAATATTTTTGTAAATGCTTTGTTTATTTTGATTATATTGCTGGCAGTATCAACTAAAGCTATTCCACTTGAACTATTCTCGAACAAACTTTGTAAATATGCTTTTTCGATATTGAATTTATGTTCTAACTGCTTTTTCAAAATTACAGTCGCAATTTGGTTTGAGATAAAAGATAGAAGATTCTTATGAGATTCATTATATGCGTTTTGATCATCATAACTTTGAACAGCAACAACTCCAATTACTTTGGCTTCAACTATGAGCGGAACTCCTAACCAAACATCGGACATTGTGCCAATACTATCAATAATTCCATTAGAAACCCATTCTTTGATCTCTGGCTTTGTAAGTAGAAGAGGCATTTTATTTCTAATAACATAGGCGGTTAATGATCTTCCTGCTGGAAATTTTGTGAATTTATCTTTCTCATCCTCTTGAAATTGTAAAGTAAGAGAATCATCTTCTTCATTATAAAGAGCAATATAAAAGTTAGTTGTATTTATAATAGGATTAATCATTTTCTTAATTTTGATGATAAGTTTGTTCAGATCATCTGTTGTGATTGATGATTCAATTATTTTATATATTATATTTTGAAACTGGTGAGCTTTTTTGGTCTCAGTAACATCATACATTGATGAAATAAATTCTTTATCAATTGCATCATAAGTAATGAAAGATTGTATTTTCTTTTGCTTTGAATTTTTATCAATATATGTAAAATTGTATTCTATAACTTTGGAGTTGTTTGCTTCAAGAGTTTTGTGACATTTTATTAATCTTTTTTGATCAATCTCATTAATTAAATCCAAAAATCTAATTTCAGTTTGATTTTCAAAAGCTTTTCCGAAAAGTTCATTTGCTTTAGAATTATACAAATTGACGATACAATTTTTATCACATTTAATAATCGCATTTCCAATAGATTCGAATATATTTTTATAGCGATTTTTATGTTTAATAAGTTCTTTCTCATTTGTTTGTAAATCTATCAATGTTTTGCTTAGAACCTTGTTGTTTTTGATTAATTGCAGATTAGAAGAGCGACCAATTGATTCCAAAATGTAAGCAAAGAAACTTATTAGAACATACACCCCGATAAATCTGAATTTATTCTCAAAAGAACTGCTATCTTGGAGACCCGGAAAGGAACTAAACAAAGCAAAAATAATAGCAATTAGAAATCCGAAGGTGAAATAAAATCCTTTTTTATTACCAAAAAAGAAAAATGCAATCAAAGGATAACATAAAATCCAGATGATTTCGCTTCTTTCCAAGCCACCAGAAATTAGATAATAGAAAAAAAACAAAGTTGTTACAAGCATACTGATTAAAATAGTCCGTTTGTAATTTCTGATTTTGTGGAAATAGAATAACATAATTAGAAAAATAATTGCTGTGCTTAATTTAGCGACAGCAATATCATAGTTATGATAAAAAAGAGATAACAATCCGTAAATAATAAAAAAGAATATTCCTAACAGCAATGCAAAATATACGGAAGTATGTTTTTGGATTAATTCCGGTTGAATATCTGAACCTATATATTTATAAAAAAAGTTATATAATTTTTTCCATTTCTTCATTTAGACCTCGAAAATTTAAAAGTTGATTTACTAATTTTATGTCAATATAATTTATTTTAAGGTTATTTAATTCATCAACTATTCACATTCATATTTGGAAGGATTTGGAGGGCTGTAAAAAATATAAAAAAGAATATCATCAACTATATTTCGAGAAGCTCAAAAGTAGTCTTTTAAGAGTTTTTGAGTGAAATCGTAAATTTCAAAAAAGATTTCGAGTGTTTTTCCAACTCGTAGTTATCATTTTATAAAAGCTTTCGACCATTTTAAAAATGGTTTCCGATCATTTTTTAAACGGTCTCGACGTTTTTAGCTAATTATTAAGAGAAAAAGTAAAAAAAATACTGATTATTCTTTTGAATAATCAGTATTTTTTATAAACTTTATTATAATATATATATAAAATCTATACTACAATTCTATTAAACATTAACTATAATTCATAAATATTATTACTACTATATATTTCTTTTATCTCAATAATTATCATAACTGCTTCCTATTATAAATATAACTACTTACTAATATATGTCAAAAAGATAGTGATGAGAAATGATGTCAAGTAATATGAATTATTAATTTATTGAGAAACCCACGTTTTTAATCGTGGGAATATTATATAGTAACAACAATAGCCGAGTTTAGTCATTAAAACACTATCACATAAATTCATCCTAATTATTCTTCGGGTCTATTTTCCTTTACGACTTAAGTCGTGTAGGGAGGATTTCGGATTATCCCACGATTAAAATCGTGGGTTTGTTTATAAGTATTTTTCTTTTAACTTTTTCTTCAAGCCAAAAGTGTAGAAAAAGAATATGCTCAAAATTTTTAATTGTCCAGCTCGAAAATTTCCGTCTTATTAACCACAAACTTAAGTTTGGGGTTAATAAGATAAAGCTTTTTTATTTAAACGTTTCAACGGTTTGCCAAGTATTTTATGAAAGCTATTTCTTGTTGACCAAAGGAAAAACTACTTGAAAACTTTTGTTCAAGTACTTACTAATTAGTTCTTTAACTATCTCACAATCGGAATAAAAACAATATCTTCAAATTCCAATAAAAAATTATTACTCGGATCAAAGGCAGTTAAAACAAATATATAAGAAGTAAAATTCTCTAATTTCTCCTGTACACTATATACAAAACGCTTGTTATTGGTGCTTTTCAAAGCAAGTTCGATAGTTCTATTAGATTCATTGGCAAATAATGAGATTTCAATATTATTAGCATAGAGCAATTCCGAAAATTCAATCACGATCTCTGGATTTAAAGTATTGATAGTTTCACCATTTTGAGGGAAAGTATGTAATATTTCCGGTGGTATGGTATCGGGAAAAGTTTTTGCTTCAAAAAGTGTCATTGATTGTTCTAAGATATTATCTTTCAAATCAGATATTTCCGCAAAATGAAACTGATAATTAAGAGTATCCATCTCTGCGGTAAGTACCATCATTTTATCTTCCTGCAAAGCATACATTTTTATAGGAAGTATCGTCTCGGTGCTATCAATATAGATCAATTCACCGCTGAATGATTTGATAGGTTCGGAAAATGTAATATCCAATTGAGTTGAGGAAATAACCTTGATCTTTTTCACTTTCGGCTTAGTGGAATCAGCATAAACCATTTCCAGATTTAAAGTAGTTATTTTATCAGCAGGAATCACCTTTCTAAAATAAGCTTCTTTCTCAAAATCATAACGATCATTATCGTTGTTATCAATGAAAGCCGTGAGGATATGTTCTTCATTGTTCAGATTCTCGATTTGATATGTATTCTCAATGATTTTCTTAGAATAGATAAATGTGGAATCCGCTGAGAGAAGCTTCATCGAAATCTCTTTACCTTTGTCGTCAGCAACTTCAAAGAGTATCTTTCCCGAAATTTTATTATCCTGCAATTCTCCTGATTTGAAAATAAAAAGATATTCTTGATCAAGTTTATTGCTGTGTTCACCTTTTATTTTAGTATTAAGGGTTAGAAAATAGTTGGTATTTTCATCCAAATCTTCCTTAATGATTATTTGAAGAACATTTTTATTCCACTTAAATTTCTTTTGAATAATAGGAGGATAGAAATAGATTCCGGTTAATATACTTGATCTTTCAATTGGTTTGGAAAATACAATTTCAATTGCTTCCACTTCATTTAAATCACTGAATTCATCAGGAAATATGGAAACAATGGAAGGATTGATAGTATCTTTGGGACCACCAGTCGGAGCTTTTTTATGTCCGCAGGAGTTTAATAAAACAATGAGAGCGATGAAAATAAGTTTTTTCACTCTTTCACCGTGTATCGTCTTTTAAGAGCATTGATCAGAGTTGGAGTACTGGAGTATTCAATATCTCCACCGAAGGGGATTCCGGTAGATAATCTGGTGATACTGGGAACCAAGTCTTTCAGATTAGTTGCCAGAAAAACTATCGTGGTTTCCCCTTCTGCTGATGGATTCAAAGCTAATACTATTTCCTGAATATTCTCATTTTTCACTTTTTGGATTAGCTTGGAGAAATGTATATCATTAGGACCAATTCCATCTAACGGTGAAAGCAATTTGGTAAGCACAAAATACTTACCTTGAAATTCGTGTGTGTTTTCTATTAAATATACGTCTTGCGTAGTTTCTACAATGCAAAGAGCCTTATTATCTCTTTCGGGAGCAGTGCAGAATTTACAAGGATTTTCTGCGGTGAGGATATTACATTCACTGCAATTGTGATAGCTATTCACAGCTTCGGTTATGGAATCAGCAATCTGTAAAGACTTATCTTTTTCCATACTAATAAGGAAAATAGCGAGTCTTTGGGCGGTTTTGGGACCAATCCCGGGAAGAGATTTTAAGTTTTTTTCCAGCTCAGCCAGAATTCCGGAAAACATTGTATCTTAAAATAAGCCCGGTATTTTCATTCCGCCGGTAAGCTTAGACATCTCTTGTTCACTTGTTTTGGAAATTTTTTCTTGAGCTTCATTTGTAGCAGCCATAATGAGGTCTTCTAACATTTCAATATCATCGGGATCAACTACTTCAGGATCAAGTTTCACACTGAGTACTTTGTTTTGTCCGTTCATTTTCACGGTAACCATTCCACCACCAGCTGTTCCTTCTACAACCATATTTGCTAATTCTTCCTGAGCTTTTTGCATATCTTTTTGCATCTTTTGTGCCTGTTTCATTAGGTCTTTCATTCCTTTTTTTCCACCTGGGAACATATTAATCTCCTTAAATATAAAATTTTATTCAAAAAATTTCTCTATTTGATAAACGTCAATCACTTTAAATTTTGAACTAAAAACTCGTTTCCAGAGACTGTTCACATCTCAAACCATCTTTTTCAATAAGTTAGCGGCAATATATTTGTTAATATTGCACATTTATATGTTATTTTGACATTCTTCCAGTAGTTAAAAATCTAAAAGAAAAAAACTCCATAAAGAAATCCACGATTTCAATCGTGGAACAATCAGGAATCATTCGTACACGACTTTAGTCGTTAAGAGAAAAAAGACACTGAAAACGATGTAGAATAATTATAATAAATCTAATGAAGTTTTACGACTAAAGTCGGTTATGTTATTACCGCATAATATTACCACGATTAAAATCGTGGGTTTCTAAATAAAATTGGTGAAAAAATAAGTTTTTAACTATTTTGTCAATTGGTGGAATACATCTTTTCAAATCAAAATGTTCACTTTTTATTCCCATAAAAACCTAATTCTATAAATTGCGATGAATTAATTTGAACAGTCTCCGTTCCCAAGCCCCAGCTTGGGAACGAACTAAAAGGCTAAGCCCTGCTTAGCGAGTGGTAAACGAAGCAGGGGCTTCTAAGATTATTGTGTTCCCAAGCTGGGGCTTAGGAACAAGATTAACACGCAGAGCATGGGAACAAGATTAAATCATCAACCATCAACATCATCAATTTCCAACATCAATTTATACACTCTATTTTTAGGAATTGAAAACAGTTCTTTCACTTTATGTACAGTTTCTTTTCCTGAATATCCTTGTCCAATATATTTTTTCATCTCATTTATAATATCCTCAGAAGTTACTTTTTCAGGTTGAAAACCATCTACAATCAAAACAAATTCACCTTTTAATATGATATCCTCAGGTTTTTTTAAAACTTCATCAAAAGTTGTTCGGTAGTGGGTTTCATATAATTTTGATATTTCCCGAGCGATGGATATTTTTCTATTACCAAGTATTTTCTTTAATATTGCAATTGTTTTAAAAAGTCTATGAGGAGATTCGTAAAAAATAAGGGTATTTTCTATATTTTTAATTTTATTTAGAATCATATCTTTTAGGTTAGATTTATCAGGTAAAAATCCGATAAAATGAAATTGCTCACAACTCAATCCCGAACTTACCAATGCTGGAACAAAAGCAACTGCTCCCGGTAAAGTGATTACTTCAATATTATTTGCAATTGCACCTGCAATAATTTTACTTGCCGGATCTGATATTCCGGGAGTACCAGCATCGGAGATGATTGCAATATCATCACCCTTTAGTAACTTTTCTACAAATAAATCTACTCTTTTCATTTCGTTAAACTTATGATAGCTTAGCATTTTAGTATCAATTCCGTGATATTTTAAAAGTTTCCCGGAAGTTCGAGTGTCTTCAGCTCCGATTATTGCAACTTCCTTTAGAGTATCAATTGCTCTTAAAGTTATATCACTCATATTTCCAATAGGAGTAGGGACGATAAATAAAATTCCTTTTTTTGAATTAGTTTTCATAATTATTTTTCTAAATTTTTTTTTTAGTACAACTCACTGTGTTGTATTTTCTTAGTTTTTTTAACAATCTACCAGATTGTGCTTCATTTGAAAACTTTTCTTTCTCCAATTTTGTCAATATAATATCGTTGGTTTCTAAAAATAAAGATTTTTCTTCTTGTAGAACAACTTGCTGAGTTATTTTTCAGAATGTTGGCAGATTGTGCAACGGAAAAAATAAAAAAGCTTGCCCAGAAAATTTTATAAAAAAAAATGTAACAATTAAATATTTCATTAAATTAGAATAATGAGGATAGCTTGATAGAATTAAGAAAAATAACGAAAAACTTTGGTAATATTCAAGCATTGGATAATTTTTCCTTCGATGTAAAAAAAGGTGAATTATTTGGCTTGTTAGGTCCAAATGGTGCCGGAAAATCTACTACGATCAATTTGCTTAGTACATTTATTGCCCCAGACAAAGGTGAGATTTTTTTAAATGGGATTTCTCATAAAAAAGCAACTCTAAAAATGAAAATGAGTATTGGCGTAATTCCCCAAGAGATTGCTTTGTATGATGATTTATCTGCACTGGAAAATTTACAATTCTGGGGAGATATTTATCAGATTCCAACTAAAGAATTAAAGAATAGAATTACGGAAATGTTAAAAATGGTTGGACTATTTGGTCGTCGAAAAGACAAAATAAAAACCTTTTCCGGTGGGATGAAAAGGCGAATAAATATCGCAGCTGGTTTACTTCATAATCCCAATATAATTCTGATGGATGAACCTACCGTAGGAGTAGATCCTCAATCTCGTAATTTTATTTTTGAAATGATCAAAGGATTACATCAAATAGGAAAAACAATTATTTATACAACGCATTATATGGAAGAAGCAGAGAGACTTTGTCAAAGAATTGCTATCATAGATCAAGGGAAATTAATTGCTATCGGAACCAAAGAAGAATTATATAAACTTTTGGGAGATAGTGAAACAATTATTTTGGAATTATCTAAGAATCTTGATATTGAGCAGATCTCACATTTTTTCGGGAACTTCATTATATCTGATCTTTCTGAAAATAAAATCAAAATTGAAGGAATTAATTTGAAAAACAACCTTTCGGAAATTACAACTTACTTAAAGAGATCCTTCATAAACATTGAAAAGATGGATTATATAAAACCAAACTTGGAAAAACTTTTTCTCAAATTAACAGGAAAGGAACTAAGAGAATGACAATCCCAAAATTAATAAAAAAAGACTTTCTTTTGTTTAGTAAAAGCATATCAGGAATAATTATGACATTTGCCGTCCCCATGATTATCACTTTGATCTTTGGAGCAATTTTCGGTGGATTTGGTGGTGATAACGGAATTAGTGAATTAAGATTATTAGTTGTTGATGATGATAAAACTGATTTTTCAAAGCAATTAGTAACACTTTTGGATAGTTTGGATGCGATAAAAATTTATTCTACTTATAAAAATGATGAAACAAATACAGTTCTTAATATGGAAGTAATGGATTCAAATATTAAAAAAGGTAGTTTCAAAGTTGGTATACGCATTCTTTCCGGATTTGAAAATAATTATAACAATGGGGAAAAACTCAAACTTGAAATTCATTATGATCCCAAGTTTATTATTGAGTATAATATCGTAAATGGAATTATTCAAAAGACAATAATGAAGGATTTTCCTCAAGTTATGATGAATAGTATGTTCAAAAATGCTCGGGAATATCTCGGTTCTGATCAGGGAACTTTCTTTGAAAATGATATGAATAAGACTATAGAAAAGTTTTTTGGAACAGAAGATTCAGAAGGAGCCGAATCACAAACACCTTCTGATTCAGCGATAAAACAAGATGATAACTTCAATATGATGGGTGATCCTATAGATATAAAATCTGTGGAATTGCTGGGAGTTGAAGAAGAAAATCCATATTTTGCTCAGTATGTAGCTGGGATGGCGGTGATGTTTCTTTTATTTTCAGTGACAAACGCCGGTGCTTCATTATTAGATGAAAAAAACAACGGGACGATAAAGCGTTTACTTGTAGCTCCCGTAACTAGAAATCAGATTTTAACTGCAAAGATGTTTTATATAATGATTATGGCAATTTTTCAATTATTGGTGCTTTTCACATTCGGCTGGTTAGTATTCAAATTAAATATTTTCAAAGATATTCCGGCACTTTTGTCAATGATTATTGTAACTGCTTTTGCTTGCTCAGCACTTGGAATTTTTATCGCTTCGATCTGCAAAAATCAGCATCAAGTGAGTAGTATTTCTACTTTGATTATTTTAGGAATGTCTGCCTTGGGTGGTTCGATGGTTCCTCTTATGATAATGCCTGCTTATATTAAAAAAATCGCTCGTTTTACTCTAAACTATTGGGCTATGAAAGGTTTTACCGATATTTTTTGGAGAAATTTACATCTGAAAGATATTGTTCCCAGCTTGATTGTGCTATCTCTTATCACTATAGTTTTTACTACAATTGCATTGAGTATTTTTAATAAGAAACTGATGGAAAAATAAATTCTTCACCACAAAGAACACAGAGAAATATTCAATATAAAATCTTAAATATTAAATTTCTTTCTTCTTTGCGACTTAGCGACTTTGCGAGAGAAAAAAAACATTGAAATTCCGATACCAATAAGGATTAAATGACAAATGACTAAAACAACCTTTCCAGATTATGAAAATTCTATTCTCAATTTAATGAGTTCAGTTCTCAAACATTATGGTTTGGAAACAGGGAAATCATATTTGAAAACAATTTCCCCTGCTGATCTGAGTGGGAAACAAAATATTATTCTGATTATATTAGATGGATACGGTTTAAATCTTCTGAAAAAATATTCAAATAAAGAAAGTAACTATCTCTATTCAAATTTACTAACTGAAATTTCTACGGTGTTTCCTTCTACTACGACTTCTGCAATTACATCTTTTTCTACAGCTCAGACTCCCTTGGAACACGGTTCACTCGGTTGGGCTTTGTATTTCAAAGAATTTTTTCGATTGATCACTTATCTTCCCAATAAAGATCATGTTTTAGATACGGAACTTGATGAAAAAAAATATGATGCTTATAAAATTATCTCTCCTAAAAATATTTTTAAGCAAATCAATATGCACAGACCGGATGTTGAACTGCATTATTTGACGCAGGAATTTCTATCAGATACACCATTTACCAAAATTATCACTAATCCCTGTAAGAGACATTCCTATAAAAAAAGTAGTGAAATGATTTCTCAAATTAGTAAAATCGTTAAGAAAGATATGCAAAGTGAAAAATTTATTGTTGGATATTCAACTTTACCTGATGGCTTTGAACATGAATTTGGTGTTTATTCTGATGAAGTGAAAAATTATATTAAAAAAATTGATAAAAACATTAAAGAACTTTCCCCAAAATTAAAAGGAACGAATTCAACTATCATCATTACAGCAGATCATGGTTTAATTGATATTGACGAGTATATTTATTTGAATGAAATACCTGAAATTGATGATTGTTTGATCTTACCTCCCTTTCCTGAACCTCGTTTTGTTTCCTTTTTTGTAAAAGAGCATAAAAAAAGTGATTTCTTCTTGGCAATGAATGAATACAAAAATGATTTTCTATTAATGAATAGAGATGAGTTTTTTACTTCAAAAATTTTGGGTGAAGGAGCTGTTCATCCTAAAATTGATGACTTTATTGGTAATTATATTGCAATTGCTACAGGCAAGAAAGGTTTTAAATATAAATTTAGAAATATAGATAAATCAACTAATCTCAAAGCAAACCATTGTGGAATTACCACTGATGAGATGATAGTTCCATTGATAAAGATAGATATTCTTTAAAGAATTAAGAGATTGAAGGGAAAAAGGAAAAAGGATTAATGGAGAAAGGGAAAAGAAAAATTTAAATAAAGAAAGCAGAAGAATGTAAAAATAAAATGAATAATGACAAATAATAAAATACAAAAAAAAATAAAGGCTATCGCTTTCTTTTCGATTTTAATTAATATCTTTCTTTTTATACTAAAAATATGGGTTGGGATTATTTCCAATTCTATTTCAATTATTGCTGATGCTTGGCACACATTATCGGATTCTATTACTTCAATTATTCTTTTTATAAGTGTGAAATTATCTGAAAAACCTCCCGATAAAGAACATCCGTTTGGTCATGGACGATACGATCTTATTGCTGCTCTGATTATCAACGTCCTTTTAATCAGTATTGGAGTTCATTTTTTCCAAAAATCTTTTGCTCGTTTGCATAGCACAAATTTTTATGAGAAAAGTTTATTTACGATCATTGTAGTCATCATTTCAATAATTGTAAAAGAAATGATGGCGATATGGGCAATTACTTCTGGGAAAAAATTTAAATCAAAAGCTTTAATTTCAGATGGTTGGCATCATCGCTCAGATGCTTTTACCAGTTTAATTGTACTTATTAGCATCTCTTTTATCAATAAATATCCTTGGATTGACGGAGTACTTGGTATATTAATTTCTTGTGTTATCATATTTGTAGCATTCTTCATTTTGAAAAAAAGCATAAGTTCTTTGATAGGAGAAGATATCAATGAAGGATTCAAAACAGAAATAATAAATCAAATACAAAAATCGTATAATTATGAACTAAATGCTCATCACTTTCACCTTCATGAATATGGTAATCACAAAGAACTAACGTTTCATATAAATCTTCCAGGAAATTTTACACTTGAAAAATCTCACACAATCGCAACTGATATAGAAAATGATTTGAAAATAAAATTTAAAATGGAAGTAACAATTCATCTAGAGCCAATTTCATGATAGAATGTATTACAAGCGATTCTGTTTGGGTAGCAAATAAACAGAATGAGTTTTCGTAGGTCTTCATTTGTTTCAGCTGTTTATTTTACATTTAATTTAGCTATGAATAGATTTTAATAAAAGGTGATTAGTGAAAAATCCAATAATGTATTTAATCATATTCTTACTTCTCATCGTAATAGTGATTTTCTATATAAATAAACCCAATCCTTCGAAAAGTTATTATGGTAGTTATGATGTCTCGGAAATGCCGGAACAAAATGATCTTATTGATCAAGATGTCATTAAAATCAAAATTAGAAAAGGTGAACTAAGTGTCACTCTCGTTGCTGAATACAAAATAAAAGCAAAAGTTCTAAGTAAGCACAAGTATTACAAACATTGGGATTCTCAAATTTCTCAATTCGATTTGGCTTTAGGATGGGGAAAACTGATTGATAAGAATTTAAGAAAGAAAATAAAATATTCTCAAGGAATGCGGTTTTATTTCTATAAGTACTGGGATATACCATTTGAGCCAAGTTATATTGCTGAACATTCTGCAAATACACATATAATTCCTGCTTCAAAAAATCTTAGAAAGGCTTTAAGATTGGTTCGGAAAAACAAATTTGTGATTTTGGAAGGATATTTGGTTGATGTAGATGGTGTGTATAAAAAAGGAAAAGTCTGGTGGCATACAAGTAGAACCAGAAAAGATACAGGAAATGGGGCTTGTGAGATTTTATATCTAAAGAAAATGAAATATGGCGAAAAAGTGTATGAATAAGAGATCTGAAAAAATTTAATCCTCCAATATTGTGCCTGATTTTTTATTCGCTTTCAAGGCGTGACAATGGGCACATAGTTAGGTGGTAATTTTTTAAATGAAAAATAATGCTTATATTTATGCTTCTTTGTCCATTTTGTTTTGGGGAACGGCAGCTACTGCCTTTAAGATAGCTCTTCAATATGTAAGATTTTATGAACTTCTCTTTTGGGCAAGTTTGACGGCTTGTTTATATTTAATCACGGTTCTAATGATAAAAAAAGAGATAAAAGTTCTTTTTACATTTACTAAAAAAGAATATTTATTATCTGCTCTATTAGGTTTTTTAAATCCTTTTTTGTACTACATAGTTTTATTTAAAGCCTATAGTTTGTTACAAGCTCAAATTGCTCAACCTTTGAATTTTCTTTGGCCTTTAACAACCGTATTATTTTCTGCAGTGATCTTGAAGCACAAAATAAATTTTCGTAATATTATTGCTCTACTTATTAGTTTTTTAGGGATAATGATTATTTCATCAAAGGGAAGTTTTTCTTTGAGTAAAATTGAAAGTTTGTGGGGAGTTTTTCTTGCTTTATTTAGTTCTGTAATTTGGGGTTTGTTTTTTATTATAAATGTGAGAGATAAACGTTCGGAAGTGCATAAATTGACTTTAAGTTTTGCTATTGGTTTTTTTTATATTTTTATTTTCAATATTGCAAATAAATTTGATTTCCCTGATCTAAAAGGGTTAGTAGCCTGTATTTATGTTGGTTTCTTTGAAATGGGAATTACTTTTGTTTTTTGGCTGAAAGCATTATCATTATCCGATTCTCTATCAAAAATTTCCAATCTTATCTATCTTACCCCATTTTTATCTTTATTTGTTATTAACTTTATTCTAAAGGAGAGAATTCTACCATCATCTATATTTGGACTTGTCTTTATTATTCTGGGAATCTTAATACAAAATATTTCTATGAATAAAAACAGAATGGAAAAGTCTAAAATTTTATAAAAATTAGTTTAAAAAATATTTTTACTTTACTAAATTTGAAAAAGAAATAAAAAAGGTTTATGTTTGATTGAGGAGAAGTTCATGAAATCATTTAGAAAAGAATTATGGTTCAATACAAACAAAAGAAGACAGTTGTTAAATATTACTTCAGAAGTCGAAAAAAGCCTATTTGAAAGTGGAATAAAGGAAGGATTATGTTTGGTAAATGCAATGCATATTACTGCAAGTGTATTTATAAATGATGACGAATCAGGTTTACATCACGATTTTGAAAAGTGGTTAGAAAGATTAGCCCCGGAAAAACCATATTCACAATACAAACATAATGGATTTGAAGATAATGCTGATGCTCATTTAAAAAGAACCATTATGGGACGCGAAGTAGTTGTTGCTATTACCGAAGGTAGATTAGATTTTGGTCCGTGGGAACAAATATTTTATGGTGAATTCGATGGAATGAGAAAAAAAAGATTATTAGTAAAAATTATTGGTGAATAAATTGAAGCTTTGTTAAGGAAATAAAAATGAAAAATACTCGAACATTGACTTTACATGTAAGATCTGCTTTATCTGATACAAAAAAAGTTATAAAATTATATGAAAAAACATCGTATAAAGAAGATGATACGAATATAAAGCGTTTTTTTAAATATATTGCAGAAGAAAAAAAACAAAATTTGAGCTTAATCCAAAAGTTTTTTCAGCATAGAGGAAATGAAAAAGGTTTAGATTTTTTTCGGGAAGAACTCGTAAAATTTAGCAGGACAAAATCTTTTTCTTTTCCACACGGTTTTATTGAGAAAATCAAAGAAGAACCCGGAGAAATAAATTCTATCATCAAATCTTACAGAAATGAAAGAAATTCAATGAAGAACTACAGAAAATTATTTTATGAAACCGATGATAAAATGCTTAAGTTTTTCTTTGGAATGATGTTTAAAATTCAAAGGCATAATTTCAAAAATTTCTATGATGTATTTTTATCATTGGAACAACAAGATTAATTAGATTAATATATATATAAGCTTTTAGAAATTCAATTCAATTCTTTTAAAATTTAAATCAAAAAAAACATTTATTAATATTTAAACAACTATAATGAGACTGTTCAACTGCACTCTCACTATTAATCATTCTTTATAGTTTTTCTTACAA
>JAIORE010000073.1 GCA_021108315.1 Candidatus Cloacimonadota bacterium | reverse complement strand
ATAATAATTTGACTATTTTTAATTAAATTCAAGTTTTGAAATAGTGTTTTCCAAAGCCTAAAAAAGAAGTTGCCAAAAGATTTCACGCATAGATTGCAGAGAAAACATAAGGGAGTAAAAAAATGGGGAACAAAAAAGAACAATCTTTAATAATTGCTAATCGCTACCGAATAATCGAAGAACTTGGTAAAGGTAGTATGGGAATTGTCTATAAAGTGCAAGATACATTTAGAAGCAATGAATTCAAAGCATTAAAAACGATCAAAAAAGAGATAATCAATTTTGAGGTTCTATCATATTTTAAAAAAGAATTTGAAATTATGAATAGACTTAGACATCCGAATCTTGTTCAAGTTTTTGATTTTGGATATGAGAATTCGCAGGATTTTTATTATCTTACATTGGAATATGTAAACGGAAAAACGCTAAAAGAATTATTAAAACAAGAGCAAAAAACAGATGAAAAAAAAGTTCTGAATATAATCGTTTCTTTATACAGAACAATCGGATTTATCCATAGCAGAAGTATCCTTCACAGAGATATTAAACCGAGCAATATTCTCATAAAAGGTGATAAGATAAAAATTACAGATTTTGGCTTATCCGATCTTGGAAATGAAGAACATAAGCACAAAGGTTCATTATTGTATGCTGCTCCGGAAATCTTATCGGGAAAAGCGGATAACAGATCGGATATTTTCTCAACAGGATTGATATTTTTTGAATTGATTATACGTAAGAATTTTTATAATGAAAAATCTACTTCCGATATAGCTGAGATTCTAAGAAATGATGATAAATTTACCAATTACAAAAATAATGCGATCAAAGCAATTGAAAATACTGAAATCCAAGAAATTATTTCAATAATGCTAGATTTCTTTCCCGAAAATAGGTTTCAACATTGTTCCGAAATAATCCATTCCATAAATGCAAATCTAAAAAAGAATTTTGCCTTAGAAACAACCAAAACTAGGGAATCTTATGTCCTCGGAGCTGGTTTTGTAGGTAGGAAAGAGGAATTAACAAATTTAAAAGAATATTTAGAGATAAACAACAACAACAAAGTTCTTATTGTAAAAGGTAAAGCCGGAATAGGCAAAAGCCGTTTATTTATGGAATTCAGGAAATATTGCCAGCTACAGGGAATCGAATTTCTCGAAGCAAATTGTAGTGAAAAAATTGCTAAAACTTATGCTCCTTTTATTGATATTCTGAATGATACTTTACCCAATGCTTCCAAAGAATTGATCGAAAAATACGGACAGGAATTGAAGAAAATATTACCTGCTCAAAAAGTATTTTCAAAAACCAAGGCAAACCCCGTTCAAGATCCAAAAACTGAACGCGGAATTTTGATCCAGAATATAACAAATTTTCTCTTGGAATATTCAAAACAACAAAGTTCGAAAATTGCAATTTATCTGAATGATCTACATTGGACAGATGAAGCGAGCTTGGAAGTTCTGCAGGAATTGATGTACAAAATTTCCACAACTGAAAACGAGAAAGATTCTATAGTAAATCTGTTTGTATTCAGCAGCCTCAGAGAAGAAGAAATTGATAAAATTGAAACAACCTTAGCGAAACTTAGAAATAAAAAACGATTGGAGGAGATTGAACTTCATCCGTTTGATACAAAAGATGTAAAAAATTATATCGAAGCTATTTTTGGTGAAAATTACATTGCTGATTCCCTGCTAATAGAAATTCCTGAAATTGGAAGAAAAGTAGGCGGAAATCCATTTTTCCTACAACAACTGATGAAATCTCTCATAGAAAAAAGATTAATAAAAAGAAAAATATTAAAATGGGAATTATCAAAACCGATAAAAGAGATAGAAATTCCAAAGAATCTGAAAGAAATAATTAAAAAAAGTATAGAAAATCTAAGATTATCAAACAAAGAAAAGAAAACCTTACAATATTTTGCATTACTGAATAAATTGATAAACACAGAAGAATTCCAACAAATACTTCCTAAAGAAATTGATATTAATCTGAAAGATTTTTTCATTAATTTAGAAAACAAAGAAATTATAACTTCAAGTCAAACCTTTAATGAGGAAGAAAAAATTGGTTTATCAATCACAGAACCTCATCCTAACCTTCTCCTAAAAAAAGGAGAAGGAATAATAAGGAATAAACCAATTTTGGAAAAACAGCAAAACATAAAAATAACCAAATCCCAATATCAAATTTCAAATTTCAAATTTCTTTCCTACTCTTTCACCCACTCTCTCATTCGGGAAGTTATCGAAGAAGAAATAAAAGAAAAACAAGAATTACATCTCCACATTGCTCAAAGATTAGAAAAAATTTATAAAGAGAATATTGATGGATATCTTGATGAACTGGTAAATCATTACTCTCAAACAGATGATAAGGAAAAAACCATTCATTATCTTGAAAAAGCAGGTGATAAAGCGAAAAAGAATTATGAAAATGAGAAGGCGATATCTTATTATGATAAATTACTTAAAAACCTTCAGGGTTTACCAAACCTGGCAAATTTAAAGATTGATATCCTTCTTAAAAAAGGCAATATTATAAAATTTTTAGGTAAATGGGATGAAGCACAACGAGTATTTCAAAAAGCTATAAATTTATCAGTGAGAGTATATGATGAATATTTGATAGCTAAAAGTAAAATTAATTTAGGACATGCTCTAACAAACAAATGTGATTATCATAATGCATTTAAATTAGAAAACGAAGCTTTAAAAATTTTTACAAAAATTGGTGATAGTAATTATATCAGTGAGACTTTAAATGCAATAGGTAATATTTATAATATGCAGGGAAATTATACTCAAGCCATTGAATTCTATAACAAATCTTTCAAAATAGCTAAAAAAATTGATAATAAGCGTAAGATGGGAATTATTCTAAACAACCTTGGGATGCTTTATGCGGAAAAAGGAGATTTTAATGAATCAATGATATATAATGAAAAAAGCTTAAAAATCGGAGAGAAATTAGCTGATAATATGATTATCATTAGAGCTTTACGCAATATCGGAAATATACAATCCGATTTAGGTAATTATAAGAAAGCAATGGAATGTTATCAAAGACAATTAAAAATCTCGTTAAACTTGGGTTCTAAAACACTTAATTTGAGTGTATTGGATGGAATGGGAGTAATTTATAAAAAAACAGGAAATTATTTTAACGCAAAAATATGTTTTCAAAAACAACTAAAATTAGCTGAAGAATTGAATAGTAAAGCAAAAATTAGCTTTGCTAATTACTCTTTAGGTCGTCTCTATATGAGTATAAAAAAATACAATAAAGCAGAAAAATTATTTAATACTTCTGTAAAAATTTTCCAAAAGTTAAAAAATAAATATCTATTATGTTTTATTTTTAATGATAAAGCAGAACTATATTTCATTTTGAAAAAATTTGATGAAGCAAAAATATTATGCGAAAAATCAAATATAATTGCTAAGGAAATTGGTAATCAATTTGTATCATTTTATAATGATTTATTGCTTTTAAAAATAGAATTTTATCATAATAATGACTTATTAAAAAAAGAAAGGCAAATAATTAAATTGAAAAAAATATTATCCAAAGAAGAAGGCGGCTATGCAAACTCAACCTTAAATTATGAACTATACAAAATGACAAATCAAATATTTATGAACAATAAAAAATTAACAGTGTCAGACAGACATAAATATTATTTGCAAGCAAAAAATTATAAAAAAGAAGCTATAAAATTATACAAAGAAGCATATAAAAAAACCCCTGATATTGAATACAAAGAAAGAATAGAAGAGATGGAGAAAGAAATTATAAATGATAAATTAAAAATGATAAATGAAAAAAAAGAAGGAGAAAGGAAGAAAGAAAATGTAACTCAAACATTCCTGTTTGAG
Organism: Candidatus Cloacimonadota bacterium; assembly: GCA_021108315.1. Classification (GTDB taxonomy): domain Bacteria; phylum Cloacimonadota; class Cloacimonadia; order Cloacimonadales; family TCS61; genus JAIORE01. Next base: position 39,867 of record JAIORE010000073.1, on the reverse strand, counting down.
AAAAAGCAAACCTATGAAGTGAATTATTCAGCAAAATATTTCTCTGAGTTTATTGATATTGTTTTGAAGCTAAACAACCTGAATTCATCTGAACTTTACCGGAAAATAGTTGATCTTTCTATTCGTTTTATTGATGCGGAAAGAGGATTTTTGCTTCTCTATGATGAACAAGGAGAATTGCAAGTAGAGGTTGCGAGAGAAAAAAGTGGAGAGGAAATAGGAGATAGGAACGAGGAGATAGGAAAAGAGAAAGTAACTCAAACAATTCTGTTTGAGAAAAACCTAACACCCAACACCCAACACCCATCACCTAACACCCAACACCCAACACCCCAACACCTTTCCCAAACTGTGATCAATAAAGTGATAAAAACAGGTAAACCGCTTTTTGTTCCCAATATCTCGGAATTTGAAGAAATTGGAAAAAATCAAAGTGTACTAAATCTGAAATTACAATCTGTAATGTGTATTCCGCTTGGCAGAAAATCAGCGCAAAATGAAGATGATGAAAGAAGGAAATATTTTCCTATCCAAAGTGCTTTTCTTGGAATGCTTTACGTTGATAGCACAAAGATAACCGAAAAAAGTAAATTCAAAGATGAAAATCTACATCTATTGCAGGCAATTGCTGATCAGGCTTCTTATGTTTTGATAAATGCTCTTCTCTATGAAAAAGCGAATATTGATTCTCTGACGGGACTATATTTACGTCCCTATTTTGAAGACAGATTAAATTCCGAAATCCAATTTCATAAAACACATAATTCCAATTTTTGTTTGCTTATGATTGATATAGATTTTTTCAAAAATATTAATGATTCTTACGGGCATTCGAAAGGAGATGAAGTCCTAAAAAAACTTGGATGTTTATTCAAAAATAAATTCCGTGATTCCGATACCTGTGCTCGTTACGGTGGTGATGAATTTGTCGTACTTCTTGCCAATACAAATAAAAAACAAGCTGAACTTGTTGCAGAAGAGTTACTTAAACTTGTGAATTCATCAGATTTTTCCGGTATTATATTAACAATAAGCATCGGCATAAGTGAATTTGACAAGAATACAAAAGATTTGTCACAACTTCTTAAACAAGCTGATGATGCTTTGTATGCTGCAAAAAAAACAGGAAGAAATCGTTTTAAAATATGGGATAAATCCTCTTCAAACTTTAAACAAAGTCATATCATTGATATTCTTACCGGTGATCCTATCAGAGATTATCGCAATGTTGAAATGCTTTTGCAAAGCATAAAAGAATCCATTTCCGTTTTGAATTACTATGACCTTCTTGATAGAATTGTTGATACGATTATTGAAATTACCAATTCTGAACGCTGCTTATTTATCTTAATAAATGATAAAGAAAATGGTTTACCAATCGTAAAACCTGATTCTAACCTTCTCCTTGAAAAAAAGGAGAAGAAACAATACGGAATAAACCAAATTTACAAAACCACACTTGATATAACACTTGCTAAAAACAATAAAGGTGAATTTTTGTCAGATAAAATTAGCTACAGTAAAACTTTGATAGAGGAGGTTATGAAAACCGGAATTCCCTATTGTTTGAAAGATATTAGCGATGAAGAAGCTACCCAAAGCCAAATTTATTTGAATCTAAGAAGTGCTATGTGTGTTCCTTTACAAATAAAGAAAAAACTTCTTGGAGTTATTTATGTGGATAGTCAGTATATTTTACAACAATTTTCCCAGCCCGAACTTTCCATTTTCTCCGCTGTAGCTTCTCAGCTTGCCTTGATCATAGAAAATACTCGTTTACACGAAAAAGCTATTAAAGCAGAAAAAATAAAAGAAAGACTTCTCGAAGAAGAAATTATAGATCTGCATAAAAGAATGAAAGGTGAATCGGAAATATTAGGAAAAAGCAAAGCAATGGAAACCGTTTTTTCTCAAATAAGAAAAGTAGCGAGAACCGATAGTTCTGTCTTGCTCTATGGTGAAACCGGAACCGGAAAAGAGCTAATTGCCAGTGCTATTCATAATGCAAGTTTCCGTCATGATAAATCTTTTATCATAGCGGATTGCGGTGCTATCTCAGCCGAATTGATCGAAGGTGAACTGTTCGGACATGAAAAAGGTTCATATACCGGAGCTTATGAACAAAAGAAAGGGCTTTTAGAAGCAGCGATTGGTGGAACTATTTTCTTAGATGAAATTGGTGAACTTCCTCTGCATCTGCAACCGAAATTGCTTCGTTTTCTGCAGGAAAAAAATATCAGAAGAATAGGTGCAACAAAAAGGATAAAAGTGAATGTGAGGGTAATAGCTGCAACTAATAAAGATCTGAAAAAATTAGTAAAAGAAAATAAATTCAGGGAAGATCTTTATTATAGACTGAATGTCTTTTCCATAGGACTACCGCCTTTACGAAAACGGGAAAATGATGTGTTGATCCTCGCTGACCATTTTCTCAAACTTTATGGCAGAACCAGAAATATAAAAGGATTCACTAACGAAGCGTTAGAAATGCTAAAAACTTATCAATGGGCTGGAAATGTTCGCGAACTACAGCATAAAATCGAAAGAGCTGTAATTATGAGTGAATCGGAGTATATTTCGGTGGAAGAATTCGAGCTTAGAAAAGAAAAAATAGAAAAATTAACGAATGTAAAAAACACTAAAAATATTTTAGAGGATTATATTTTTTTATTAAAAAAAGAAGATTTACAAAAAGCAAAAAATATAAGTAATTCAAATTTTTTAGAAGAAATAAAGAACCAATTAACAGATAAACTGATAAAAGAAACTATCAAAATTACTAAAGGCAATAAAATTGAAGCTGCAAAAATATTAGGTATTAGTAAAAGTAGTATTTATGAAAAAACAAAAAAATAGCGATTGAAACAAAGTCCAATATTTTGGAAAATTAATTCCAGAAAACTGGATAATTCCAGATATTTGGAATTAATTTTAGAAATTTAAAACTTATCAACTTATTTAAAATAAAATTAAATAAGCTAATAAGATGATTACAAAGCCACTTAGAGCCAGTCTCTAAGTGGCTTTTTCTTTTCTATTCATAATGGCATTGATATTGCAATTATATAAATCAGTTCATTTACAAGCGAATAGAAGTGAAAAAAGTGAAAATATCTGAAAAGTGTTCAACGATGTTGTACATCGTTAAAAAAATTACCAACTACATTCCATAAAAAAAAAGGAGAATATCATGAAATACAACAATAATTCATCCTTAGACCAAAATCATATTCAAGTTTTAAATATTGCTGCCGTTTGCGAAATCGAATCATTAAGTTCTTTCTCATATAACGAATTTGAATTGAAACCGAATATTTCTGACGATTCTCAAGAACATAGTAAAAAAAACTGAAAGATGAAAAGTAAACAATCGTCTGAACTATGATTTACCTGATTAATTGATTAACAGGATGTGAAAGAAAGGCAAGAAGAAGTGAAAAGTAAGAAGAAAAATGTGAAAACAATCAACTCTTTATTATTCATTATTCATTCCGAATGCTTTCGGGATTATTCACTAATTAAAGGGAGAACCCAAAAATGAACAATTTCGATAATTCCGCCAGCACTTGGCAAAAAGTGAGAAAAAAGCCGGATTATATCTTTATGAACCAAGAAGAGGTACTTGCTCTCAGCAAGCAAAAAAGAGCCTCAAGCGGTATTATGCCCATCATCAATAGAGATGTTTTATTTAAAATTACCGAATGGATTTTAGATTTCACCAATGGAGATGTAAACAAAGCAGCCAAAATTCTGGGAATTAAAGAAACTAAACTTATAGAAATGATTAAAAATCAGTGATAACTCAAAGATGAAAAGTAAAAAAGTCTGAACCATGATTTACCTGATTAATGGATTAACAGGATGTGAAAGAAAAGCAGATTTTTTTATAAACTATGATGAGCTATTTATTTTCCTCAATGAACTCATCCTGCTGTCCTTCTCTTAATATCAAGAGAAGGAACATAAGAAAAGCAGGAAGAAAAAAACTGAAGTCATCCCTCGCCCTTCACTTAAATCTATATTTTAGTGCAGGGAGAGGGACTGAGGGTGAGTTTGAAAATTGAATTTGAAGTGAGAAATAAGAGGAAAATGTAAAAACCACCAACTCTTAATTATTCACTATCCATTATTCATTTTAAAAGAAAGGGGGGAGAAATGCAAAAAACAAGTATTAACCACGAAATCGTTACTATCGCAATTATAAATGTAAATCGTAAAAATTAATTGTCTGAACCACAGATTTTCACAGATTAATTGATTTCGCTGATATTATCTTTCGAGTTGTAAAAAACGAATACTCTATTCAGTGAACGATCAACTCACAAATCCGTGAAATAAGTGTAATCCGTTTAATCTGCGGTGCAGACCAAAAAAGAATCCGGCAATAAAGCCGGAACATGCCCTGCTGAGATAGATAAAATATCTCACAGGACAAGGAGTAAAAATGAAACAAAGAAAAGTATTATATTATTGTGTGACACTAATTTTTCTTATCCTGAGTTTTTCAATGTTGAATTCTGAAGAAATAATTGAGTTTGATTGTAATATAGAATGTAACGATGTTCCTGCTCCAATTGGAGATGCAATAAAAGAAATAATTGGAATTGAAACAATTACTGTAGGAATGGAGTATATCAAAAATGATAATGGTAGCAGTGGTTTTATAGCTGATTTGGAAATCTCAGGAGAAGGAAAAAGAAAAAGTGGTTCCATTTTATCAGGAACTGCATCAGTAAGAGCGGAAGCTTCGCTTGATCAATCTGGAAATCTTTCTACTAATATTAATGGGGTGGTAAATGGAGCTTTTGAATGGAATTTCTTTCCTGCCAAAAAACTCGTTAAATTAGGAAAAATTAGTAAGCGTTTATCAAATGTAGAAATGGATGTTGATGTTATATTAGGCATTGAAATCGAAAAAGGAGTAAATGCTGGGGATTTAATGATTCGTACATACGGAAGACTTGCTTTTGATGAAGTCCGAGTTAATGGTTATACTACTGCCGATTATTGTACATTTGATATTGAATATGGTGAATTAATAAGTTATAAAGAAAGTACTAATAAATGGAGTTATTCAAAAGAAGTTGGATTAAATTTTGATTTAAATGCAGGGAATTTGATTTCTTATAGTGTTTCTCCTTATTATAAAGCAACTTTATGGGAAACTGGAGGTGGAAATTCAGATGCAGAAATATCTAATGATATACAAAATTTCGTAAGCTATTGTACTGAAACTCAAAATGATTTTGGAACTTCGGGTGATGCAGGTAGCAGTTATGATACTGCAAAAGATATTGGAACTATCAGTTATTCATTAAATAGGGGTGGTGCCCTTAATTCTTCTGAATCAGATACAAAAGATTGGGTAAAATTTACTCCATCAGATAATAGCAAAGATATATTAATAAGAGTTATTCCGGCAGACAATGATGAACTTGGATTTGCAGATGAGATTAATCTAAATGTCAGAACTGACCAGCAATCTAATAATACTGCTATCGGTGGAGCTGGAGCAGGAAACGAGGTGAGCTATGTAGTTAATGCAGACACTTATGCCAATTTTATCAAATTTGGAATAGAAGATAGTGATGGACAAGGAAATTACCAAGTTTTTATAACTTATAATCAGGTTGCACAAGCAGTTCAGATTTCTTCTTATGGCGGAACCGGTCATGATGTGGATATTACGCTAAATGGAACTACTAAATCCGATACGGGAAATGGGGTAATTTTTACAAATGTTCCTTTTGGAAATTATACAGTGACAGCTGTAGAAGATATTACCGGTTATAACAAAAGTGAAACTTTTGCGATAAATGAATTATTGGAAAACTTCTCTATTGGAATAGATTCGCAAGGTATTCCTTCTTCAATTTATAATGCTGGATCAAGTTACGATGATATGGTAGGCGATTTTGGAGATGCAGGTTGGAATTGGGTAAAAGTAACTGATGGCGGTGAAACCATAACGGTAAAACTTCACGATATTAATGAAACAAGTAATGCAGCAATGTATTTTTTTAATAATGGAGATGACATTAAAGTAATATACGATGGTAATTTTTATATACTTGGTGGAATGAAAATCTCATCAGACAATGCTTACGTAGGAATTATTGATGGAGCTAGAAAAGCTGATTTGAAAATTGAATACATAGGCTACAATCCCAATAAATCTCAAATCCCAATCGGTGTAACAGATTGCGTAATCGGATCAACCTGTTTCTATTCTGCCACTGCCACAGATCCGGATGGAGATAATATAACATACATTTGGCAATTTGGTTCGGAAACGATAACTACAGATGAGGTTAGTTCAGGAACTACAGTAACTATTCCATACACATGGAATTCTTCAGGAACTTATAATGTTAAAGTAAAAATAAAAGATAACAATAATATGGAATCTGATTATAGTAATTCATTATCGGTTATTGTAGTTGATCCCCCCGATGATTATCTTATTGGAGATTTAAATCACAATGGTGATTCTGCTGATGCAGTTGATTTATACATGATGTCACAAGCAATAGACGGAATAATAACTCCTACCGGCGAATATGACATAGACGGTGATGGAAGTGTTGATTCGGATGATTTGTCAATGCTTCTTCAAGCCTCAGCCGGAAATATAATTTTAGATCCTCGTGATCCGATACTAATAGCCGGTGATGCCAATGAGGATGGCATACGTGATAAATTTGATGCTAATTATACATCTTTAGTTTCTACCGGAACAGAAACTCAAACAATTGGATCAGATCCAAACTATGATGGTGTGGTCAATGACAGAGATGTAGCTTGGTTTATTGATCAATCAATCAATACTGACAATGCTGACATTGATGAGAGATTTAATGGAGATAATAACAATTACATTGAAAAACAGGAAGCAGTTGATGTTATGTGGGATTATTTATTGGGTGGTACATATATTAAGTCTGTTGCAACCAGTGTTCTGTGGTCTTATCTATTGAATTATGATTTAGTTTCATTAAGTAAAGAATATAATCCGGATAATGAAACAAACATCATTTTAGAAACTCCATCTAAAGAATTGCTGCAAAATTATGATAAGAATTATGATGGCGTTATTGAAAAAATGGAACTTAAATTTGCTGTTAAAGATTTTGAAAAGGATAAATTAAGTGGTAAAGATTTGCTTTCATTATTAAACTTTTGTGATAATCAAGATACAACTCCTGAAATTCCAGAAATTTATTCTCTTTCACCGAACTATCCAAATCCTTTCAATCCTGAAACTACAATCAGCTATGCACTACCTGAAGCAAGTGATGTAAGCCTACAAGTCTTTAATATCAAAGGACAGCTTGTAAATACTCTTGTAAATGAAAACATAGAAACAGGAAATCATAGTGTAGTCTGGAACGGAAAAGACAATAATGATCGCAAAGTATCTTCAGGAATATATTTCTACCGTATAAATGCCGGAGAATTTACAGATATTAAGAAGATGTTGCTCATTAAATAGGATAAAACCCCATCCCCAACCCTTCCCCTTCGCAAGGGGAAGGGAGAAAGGGGAAAGTAAATAAGTAGACTGGACTTCACCCATCTTTTTGGGTGGAGTTCAGAATGCGATAAGGAAGTAGGAAATTAAAAAAAATCTTTTCAAGAAAAACTCAACATTGGAATGTTGAGTTACTTTATCAAAATTGCAGCACTCATTCCATCTAATTTTACTTCTAAATAACCATTCTTAATATCAAAAGAACGTCTCAATAACAAACCTTTTAAGTTGCCATCAGGAAAATCAACCGGAATTTTTATTGTTTGTGAGCTTTCTTCATTATTGATCACTACAATGATATTTTCTCCATCAAGAGTTCTTTGATAAGCATAGATTTTTCCCCGTGTGAGCAGAGTTTTAAAAGAACCGAGTGACAATGATTTATGATTTTTTCTAATATTGATTAACTTTTTATAATAATTTCGCAAAGAGACACTTTCTCTATCATTTTCATATTTCCAATTAAATGGACGACGACAATCAGGATCGTGTGCTCCCATCATTCCAATTTCATCACCGTACCAGATGTGCGGAGCACCGACATAAGTCATTTGGAACAGAGCAGCCAGTTTCAAACGGTTAACATCTCCTCCGGCAGATTCCAAATAACGATGAGTATCGTGGCTATCTATCAAATTCATCATAACTTGTGATGCTTGTTTAGGATAAAGCAATAATCCCGGTTTGAGATCACGATCAAAAGCTTTGGCACTGCAATTTCTCGAATTAAAAAATCGCATTACCGGATCTTTGAAGAAGGCATAATTCATTACGGAATCAAAATAATCATTATTCACCCAATCCACAGCATTACTCCAGATTTCTCCGACGAGATAAGCATCCGGTTTGATAGATTTAACTCTTTCGCGGAAAAGTTTCCAAAACCAGAAAGGAACTTCATTAGGAACATCCAATCTAAAACCATCTAAATCCATATCTCCAATCCAATAATCTGCAACTTCCAAAATGTAATTTACCACATTCCAATTAGGATTTGCATCTTCAATATTTTTTATCCCATTCTCTGATGAACTTGAGCGAGTTTTATCAAAATCCAGATCGGGCATTTCACCAAACCCCCACCAACATTCATAATAATCTATAGGTTTATAATTTGCTGGAAGCGGATCTGGAATTGGCCATTTTTTCCACTCATACCAGTTATAATATTCAGATTTTGAACCATTTTTTTTACCTTCTTGAAATGCCCAGAAAGTCTCTCCGGTATGGTTAAAGGCAACATCCAGAATTATTCTTATTCCACGCTGATGAACATCTTTCACAAATGCTTTGAACTCTTTTTCATCACCAAAATGAGGATCAAGTTTTTTGTAATCTACCGCATCATATTTATGATTTGACTTCGCTTCAAAAAGTGGATTGAAATAAATTATTGTAATTCCCAGATCTTCGAGATAATCAAGTTTCTGGCGAACTCCAGCTACATCTCCACCATAAAAGCTGTTATATTCAGGTTGAAAACCATCTTTATTTTTATGATGATAAGGACTTTTTGTTAGACCGGAAACATCATACCAATCATCTACAAGATGAAAATATTGAGTATATTTCTCAAACTTTTTACCTGCTTTTGGTGGAGTATGAATTCCAGTATAATACCATTCTTTAAAATCCTGATCGTTCTTTTTATCACCATTGAAAAATCTATCCATAAAAATTTGATAGATAATTCCTGTTTTTACCCAGTCCGGTGTGAAAAACGGATCTACATTTTCTTTTGAATAATGAAACAGATATTCTTTATCAAGTTTAGCGGTCATTTTTCCGTTTAACAGATAAAATTCTTTTCCACCATCTTCATAAACAAAACAATAATCAAAAGCTTCATTTTTAGATTTCAAATCAATAATTTTCTGATAATAGGCAAAACTACCATCTTCAGAAATGTTTTGCATCAATATTTTTTTGCCATTTTTCCAAAGATAGATATTTTCCACATCACCAATATGAGCTTTTGTTTTGAATTGAATTTTTGTAGGAGAAAGAGGATTTACAGTTTCCAGCGATTGGCTCATAGGAATTCCATAATCAAGAATAATGCCATCTTTCACTTCAATGGTTACGTCTGGATATTTATCATCAACCAAAATTACTGAATTGCTTCCTCCAAAGCCATCTTCTGCAAAACTTTCAGCATTTTCATCAGTGAGCCATTGCGTTCCATCAACTACAAATTTGTATAGATATTCTCCGGGTTTTAGCAGTAATGTTGTAGTATAAATACCTTTGTCATTTTTCCACAATCTATTCGCTTTTTGATTCCAATCGTTCAATGAGCCTGCGAGATAAACCTCTTTTATCGGATTTTGTGGTTCATAACTAAATTCTACTTTACGAAGCTTATTGATCGCTTTGGGATCTCCGGCATAGACAAGCGAATTCTGACCACCAAAACCATCGGAAACAAATTCCGTAGCATTTTCATCGGTAAGCCAATTTCCATCAACTACAAATTTGTAAGCGTATTTTCCTGGTTCAAGAACAAGCGTTTTTTCATAGACACCGCTATTTTCTTCCATCGGAATGGACATAGCATCAAAACTATTAAAATCTCCGGCGAGATAAACATCGTGTTTTCCACCAATGAGAGGTTGATAAACAAATTTTACCGGAATTGAGCCGGATTTGATTTTTTTCTTAAGAATTTTCTTCAAATTTTGAGTTTTCCCTACTATTATCACTGAATTTTCTCCACCTAATCCATCATCAATTTTTTCATCATTGGATGGATCTATCTTCCAATCTTCACCATTCACTACAAATTTATATGCATATTTCCCATCATCAAGTTTCAAGGAAATTGTCCATATTTTATTTTTCTTTTTCATTGGATTAACTGTTGCATCCCAATTGTTAAAATCTCCAGCAAGGGAAACGGAAGTTGCATTATTATCAATATATTCAAACACTATTTCACCTTCTTTTTTACTTTTATTAATCTCTTTTTTCTCATTTGAACCTACTATTATTATGGAATTTTCTCCACCAAACCCATCTTCTGCTTTATTAGAGTTTTCAGGATCGATTTTCCAATCTGTTCCATTTACTACAAATTTATAGCCATATTTTCCAGAATCCAGTTTTTTTTTGATACTCCAAGTATCACCTTTTTTTGTCATCAAATCTGCTTCTGCATCCCAGTTGTTGAAATCTCCTGCTAAGGAAACTTTTGTAGCGGAAACATCTTTGTATTGAAAAGTAACTCCCTCTTCTGAACCAGAGCTTTTCTGCCTATTTCCTTCGAAATCACCAAATCCGAGGGTAGAACAACTAATCAGAATCATTGCCAGAATAAGATAACTGATAATTGAATATTTTTTCATTTTTTTCTCCAATATTTTATATGTTTTATAGCTAATCTAAACTAAATCTTACTGCAAGTTTTACAAAACATGCTATATGTTTACCATCTTTTTTAGCAAACTGAAACTTCCATTGTTTTATTGAATTTACTGCTGATTCATCTATTCCACCATGTCCTGATTGTACTGAACGTAAAATCACAACAGATCCAACATTACCGGAGATTAATATCTCAACTTCAAGTTGTACTTCACCTTGAATACCTTTATATTTGGCTGAGTTAGGATAAATTGGAGGAACAACTTTAATTCTAATAGGAGGATTATCAAAAACAATTAAATGGGGAATCTTCAAAATTTGTTCAAGATATTCCTTATGATTCCCTTTTATTTTTATTAAATTATTCTTTGGAGATACATAACAACTCACCAGGATCATTGCAAGAATAAGATAACTAATAATTGAATATTTCTTCATTTTTTCTCCGAATTCTATATATTTTTTAATTATTTAAAGTAAATCTAATAGGAAATTTTACCCAAACAGCCTCTGGCTTCCCATCTTTATTTAGAGCAGGTTTATATTTCCATTGTTTTACACATTTGATTGCTGCTTCATCCAATCCACCTTTACCTGATTGAAGAGATTGTAAAATTTCCACAGCTCCAACATCACCAGATAATAAAATCTCAGCTTGAACCCATACTTCTCCTTGAATACCTTCGCTTTTGGCAGAATCTGGATAAACAGGAGCAACTGCTTTAGTTCTGATTGGAGGTTTATCAAAAACTACAAATTTTGAAGAGTCTTTATTTTCTTTGGGAAATCTTATAGAGTATTTTTTCACATTGGGAGTTTTAGGAGGTACATAACAGCTCGTTAGAATCATCGTAAAAATTATTAAATTAATTATTTGATATTTTTTCATTTTTTCTCCGATATGATAATTACTAATGCTTCATATTTTATTTTCATTTTTCTAACTCTCCCTCGGTCCCTCTCTTAACATAAGCGAGGGATAACTTGATACTACTCTTCCTTTTATTTATTTTTCTCTCAAAGATTCTTATGTTCCTTCTCTTTGATTTAAGAGAAGGACAGCAGGAAGAGTTTAATTCTGTGATTCTGGAAAACCTTTTGCATCCCGATTTTTCGTAATTTCGGTTGTCGATGCTTCCCCCAACATTGAAAAGATAAGTTCAAGGTCATTCATATGATCTCGAAGATTTTCTCTTTTCAAACCTTTTATATTTTTGTATTCCGAAGGTGTAATTCCAAATGCAGCTATGGAGATTTCTGCCGTAAGAATACTATATTCAATTTGTTTTTCAATTCCCCTATCGTTCCATTCATCTGTAAGCTCTTCTCGAATTGCTATACCTCGCATCCGTTTTTCTATCCAATCATCAGAATAACCTTTTGCTTTGTATAATGCTTTAGTTCGTTTGGTTGCTAATTCAGGATTTTCAATCTCTTTAATTCTCTCATAGCCAACTTTTGCCAACCAACGTTTGAAAGGTTCAGCTTTGGATGAAGAAATAGACTGAATAATACGAAATAGTGTTTCTGCATTTGCAACATCTGTAAATCTCATTTTGTGATCAATTGCTCTCATTTTTAAACGGTTACAATTTGTAACCGTTTGATTTGATCCTTCCTTCAGAAGCCTATGCTTTAAAACTTTCCAATAATTTCTCGGATTTTTACTATCTGTTAATACTGATATCACATCAATAACAGAAAAAAACCATTCGTTATTATAGATAATTTTACGTACTTCCTTTCCATTAAAAATAGCAATTTTTGTTTTCATAAATATTTCCTTTAATAATCCAGAGAAAATTCTAAAGATTTTGATTCAATATCGCTTTTTAAATTCATCTGAAGCATAGAATCCTCCTAATTTGTTAAAAATATTAAAGTGATAGAAGTACTATCATCTTTTTCATATTTTCTTCCGTATATCAATACTGTCTTGTAAAAACGCTACTAAAACTTCTATTACCTTCTGATCCAAAATTATCATTTTGCTGTGGAATCGTATCATTTGCCATTGAGTTAGCATCTCCACCACCAATCAAGGCAACAATAGCAATTTTTCCATTTGGCGGATATATTCCGGTATCATAAAGAGCTGAGAAAGGAATTGAAACTTCTATTATATTGGAATTAATTTGAATGGAAGCTGTTAAATCATAATCCACATCAGCGAAATCAACAATTATTGCAGAATTATCTTCACCAAAAACACATAAGCCAATATCTGCTCCGAAAGAATCCGGACAAGTAACATTTTTAGTTAATCTACCATCGGCAATGCCACCATCTACATTTGCGAGATCATTAATTCCGGTTCCGTTACCATAATCAATATCAAGGTAGAAATTCATACTATTCTGACTTTCGTGAGTAACATCCAATGCAAAATATAGATTATTATCATCTCTTGACAAATACAAGTAATGAAAATCATTACTGGAACTCCAACCGGATTCGTGCGTATTTTCATAAATCGGTTCCCAATTTTCATCAATAGTTCCATCCACTACAACCTGTAAAAATTCGATGGGCTTTATTTGTTGAATCTCAGCCGCTGGCACAATTGTTGTTGTATTATCTTCCAAAATAATATTAGAAAGATATAAATCTTCAAATCCATTGGCAGAAAAAGAAAACTGATAACTTGTTGGAGGAAGATCTGTAAATTGAAAAAATCCTGTTTCATCGGTAGTTGTTTCGTCTATCACCAGAGCATAATTTTGATTCAGTATTTTCACTTTTGCCTGAATTGTATCCGGTGTCCCATTTTCAAATTGCAAAATTCCTTCTACATTGGCATTATGAGTGTAAGGTGCTTCATTGGGATTCTTTTCACAGGCTATGATAAAAAGAAGAAAAGTGAAAATTATTATTAATATTTTATTCATTGTTACCCCTTATTGAGCAAATTTTGCTGATAAAACTGTTTCAAAAACGAGCACATTATTTTGTTGAGGAATAGAATCATCTGCAATACTTACATCATCACCTCCTCCAATAATCGCTACTAATGAAATTTCTCGATGATCTGGAATTATTCCATTCTCATACATCTCGGTAAGCGGAATAGCAAATTCAATCGTATCGGTGTTCATAATGATGTTTGCTTCTAAAATAGCGTTATCTACAGCTTCAGGATTTTCAAGACTCACTACATTCATATTATGTTGTAATGCCCAACCGCTAAAAGCAATATCAGCTCCAAAAAAATCGGGACAAGTAAACTCTTTACGCAAGTGGTTTCCAATGTCTCCACCTTGAATCATAGAAAAATCGTTTATGCCGGTTGTATCGGAATCAATATCAAAATAGATGTTAATTGTATTTTCACTATTGGAAAATCCACCGGAAATAGCAACATATAAGATATCGGAATCATATCCTAAATAAAAATCATTAAAGTTATTGGATTCACCCCAACCGGAGGAATGATCATTGATATAAACAGGCTCGTTCCAGTCATCTAAATTTCCATCAATATCAATATTAACCTGTTCGATAAGAATAATTTGCTCAAATGTAATGGTATCTAAAACAACCAATTCTCCCGGTTGCAAAGTTGGGAATTTCATAACTTCTGGATAATCATCAATTGTAAAGACGATTTTGTGTTCACCGGGGAAAAGTTCATTTGTTTGATAAAAGCCGCTAGTATCAGATTGTATAGTCTTATCAAAAAAATATTCTTCTGCTTCTTTATAGAAGATATCAATGCTTGCGATGGGCAATTCTTTGTCTTCAAAAACTATAAAACCGGTTATTCCACAATCGTTTTCAATTCTTGCCCTTGTGATAGGGTTTAGTGTAGTATGATCATCTTTAAACAGTGTAACAGAACCTACAAAACCAGTGTAATGACGGGAATCTACAAAATATGAGATGGAATAATTTCCCGGAGGAAGATTGGAAATCTGAAAATGTCCTGAATCATCAGCTTCAGTTTCCCAATAAATTTCTTCATTCACTGTTTGATTAATCAAAATACGCACTTCAATCGTATCGGTTGATGCATTTTCCAAGTAGATATTTCCGTCAATACTACAGGTTTCAATATTTGTGATTAATTTGGGGTCATTATCGCAACCGGAGAGAAAAAAAAGAACCGTAATAATAATGAAAATTGTTTTATAATACATAATTACCTCTCTATTTCACAACTATTACGGAATTTTTTCCACCGTAACCGTCGTCTATCGTTTCAAGTGCATTTGGATCGCTAAACCAGGAATTACGATCAATCACAAATTTATATTGATAACGTCCCGGCTCAATCTTTTTAACAAGTGACCATATTCCATCACCTGCAACTTTATCTCCGTGAGTGCCATCATCAAAAAGCGGATCAATATGAGAATCGTAAGTTTTGTTTGATCCACCAGTTCCACCCCAAAGATTATCAGGGAAATCACCGGCAAGCGTAACCATTTTTGCTGAAGGAGTTTCAAATTGAAATAAAATCTTTCCATTAACGAGATGTGGTGGCTCAAGACGTTTTTTGATTAAATCAAATCCGATTATTCTCTTCTCCGAAATATTTCCAATCCAAGTAAAAGGAGTAGATAGTATTTCACCGAAAGGTGAATTTATTTTATATAACGATCTTGCAGTTTGATAATACCAATTGTTGTTTGCATAAATAGTAAATGGAATTAATAAATATAGTACAATTAATTTGTTTCTCATAATTTTTCCTGTTAAAAAGTTATCACAGCTTCTAAGGTGATGCGTTGTTCAGTTTCTAAAGCTCTTTCGGCATTTCTGATTTTTTGACCTATTCCTTTATAAGTAGCTTCAATATATTCAGTAAAATTATCGGATGATTCAAGGAATTCTTCTCTTCCACCGGCATAAAAATCGTCTGTAACGCTATTTAACACTGTTGGATTTACTCCCCAACCAAGTGAAAGTTTAACATTTTTCCTTAATTTATAACAAATTTCCGAATAGTTGCTGAGAAAAAAGTCCTTATCATCAGCAAAATCTGTCTTAATACCTAACACCTCATCATTGTAAATAGGAATTCTTGTATTTGTATTAATATTCCAGTGTTTGTTCAAATTTAAGGTTGTAGTAAATATATTTTCAAAATACTTGGGAGCATAGAATAAACTATACTGAGCAAAAGTTCCTTCCCAGCCAAAATCAATTTTGTATTTTAATATATCGGTATGATAAGATAAAGCTATATTCGTTATTAATCCCGATTCATAGCCAATAATTGAATACTTTTCAAAAGGAACGTGAGTATGTTCTTGAAACCATCTTCCGGTTGCATTTGTTTTTTCCATATAAATGTAATAATCTGTCCAATTGACCAAACTATCAGGAAAATCGGTGGTTATGTATTCCAGAGAAAGAGATGATTTGAAATTAGATTTCTCGAAATTTGCTCCAAGTGAAAAAATGTTTCGATCCAGAGATTCTTTATTTAGAATTGGACTGGGAATGTAGATAATATCGCTTTGTTCTTCTTCAAAAAAGAAATCAACATTATGATGCTGATAGTTTGCATACAAATCTAATGATAAAGGGAATGAGACTTTAGAGCCAATATACCATTTTTCACCGTTCATCCAAACAAGTTCATCTTGAATCATATAGGGATAATCATTTGTAAGTTTATAATCTAAGATATTTTCAAAATAATAATATTCCGAAAAAAATGAGAACTTCATTGGACTTATCCATCCTGTTTGAAAAACTTCTTTGAAAATATTCAAATCAAAGGCATAATTGTTGTATTTATGATCATAATAAGTATTCGTTTTGAGAAAAGATAAGAAAAACGAAGAAGCAAGACTAATATGAAATTTATCGTTTTCATCATCATTCAGAAAATATTGAAATTTTGCTCTTCCGGCATTAGTTTCAGAATCATTTTGAATATTATCTGCAATAATACCGATAAAATCAAATGAAAATGGTGTATCAGAAATAAGTTGTTCAATGAGATTATGTGTTTCTACTATTATACCTCGATTATCAAATCCAAATTTATAATGATTTTTTCCAATATCGCCTAAAATGTGTAACGGATCATCAGATGTAATAATACCATAATCATCAAAAGCATTAAAATCTAACAATTTTGTTTTAATTTTGAAATAAGCCTTTGTATAATTGAATTCAGCTTTCCAACCATCAGCTAATTCCGTTTCATTATTAAGATTTAATAGGGCAAAGCTTTCAAAGCGATCTGCTAATTTCAATTTTATACCCAATTGCAGATAATGTCTCGGTTTATCTAACATATAACGAGAATTTTTATTTTTTTTGAATAGATTCCGGTTATAATACCGTCCTGTAAAATAGATTTTTGGATTGAAAACTGATTTTATTCCTTCTTTGCTAATTGCTTTCTTTGATGTATCCAGTTTCCCATTTTGATCTATCTTTACAACAGAATTTGCTCCGCCATAACCGTCATCTTCTGTCATAGGATTCTCTTGATCAAAATTCCAATCACCATCAACAACAAATTTGTACTGGTATTTTCCGCTTGATAAATCTATTACTGTACGCCAAATACCATCATCTTCTTTGATTAACGGTGATTTTGATGAATTCCAATCATTAAAACTACCTGCTACGAAAATTTCGCTTGCATTTGGAGCATCATAGCTAAACTCAATACCGTTTTTTGTCTCTTTTAATCCGGCAAAAAGTAGTTGTGCAAAAAATAAGAATAAGATACTTAGTATCAAAAGTAATCTTTTCATTTTTCCTCTTTTATTTTAACGCAGATTAACACTGATTTATTATGATAAAAAATATTATTTATCATACTTTTTCATAATTTTCATCGTTTATTTTATATTTTTAAATCGAGAAAATTCTCTAATCATATAAATCTGAAAGACTTGAACATAATACTTTCGTTGCATTCACGATCTGCTTATTATCAATTTCTCAATAAGATTTACAAATTCTTTTGTTTTAGAAATCCAAGGAACAACCTTTTCTTCTTTCATAACAAACAAATCTTCATAATCACTCTGTTGACGATAAAGAAAAAGTTTATTATACATTTTCCCGAATTCTTTCGGTAATAAATTGGTTTTCATTAAATGCAAATTGAATAAAGCTCGAACACCAGTATGTTTTGATGACGCTAATTGATTGGATAATAAAAATGCATTAATAGCATAAAAACAAGAATAATACAAGCGATTAGTACAAGTATTCCAGTGAAATATTTTTGCCATATTTTCTGCTTCGATAATCGTATCTCTTGCTCTTTCCAAATCGATAGTTAATTAGCGTTTCTCTATTATTCATATTTGAATACCTTCATTTTGGACATTTTGATAGAAAGAAGTAATTTTCAATTTTTCCCATTCAGATACATTATGAATTATCGGACTAAAAATTTGATCGCTTTCTAATTCTAATTCGAAAAGATTGTCAAAAATTTCATTTATTTGATTTTCATTAGTTTGTTTTCTAACTAATACTAATAAATCCCAATCGGAATATTTTCGAAAATCACCCCGAGCACGAGAACCATAAAGAATAATGGTTGCAGATGGGTAAACTTTAAAAATTACTTTTTTAACTTTTTTTAAAATTTCTTCTTTTCCCATTATACCTCCATTATTTATTTCTTATTAAGAGTTCTGCATAATTAAAAAATCCAGCCTTTCTGAGGTAATCTTCGTAGAAATTCTCATGAAGAATCCTGTATTTAAGCCAAGTTCCTTCGTGAGAAATGTAAGGAGATTACTCAGGATGACAAAAACACCCAATTATGCAGAACTCATTATCTCTTATTTTAACTCACTTTTCTCTTCTTTGTCGCATTCTGAACTTCATCCTGAAAAGATGTGTGAAGTACAGCCTGCTTCTTAAAACCCAACTTCCCAAGACATACGAAAATATCTCTGGATGTATGCTTGTTCTTTATGGAATGATACATCATAGATAGATTCATCGCTTATCTCTTGATCATATAATGTATTTGTATAATTAAAATAGTCAAAGTCTCCATCAAAAATTAGATTATTATCACCAATCCCATATGGACCATATTGAAAATAAATTGTAGAATTACTTGTAATGCGATAACTAATTTCAGCAAAAAATATTTTCTTAAGAATAGTCTGTTCATCAGAATATAATCCACGATAAAAAAATCTTGTTTTTTCATTTATATTAAAAGAAAATTCTATACCAAATTGATTTTTTTGAGTATCTCTACCAACATCACGAATTAAATACTGGGTTCGAATTTTACCAAGAAAATTTTCAACAGATAATTCATTAAAAAAATCATTTGCAGAAAATCTTTTTTGGGTAAAACCAAGAAAGACACCGGTATTATCGAAAAGTTTTTTTTTTCTATATTCATTTCTTCGTTCATAATACAATTTATACTTGAATCCATTAATAAATTCAATATAGGCTTCGGAATAAAATTTATTATCAGATTTGTTAAATTCTTTATCTCCTATCTGCATTGGAATATAAAGTTTTTTTTCATTCCAATCTAACGTAAAAGTTATTGCTCGCTTAGGAACAATATATTTTGCATTTATCCAATAACCAAGTTGGTTATTAGCGATATCATCATTATCAAAATGAGAATTATATGTGTCACCGTAACTCCAAACTCCAGGAAAAAAACTGATATATCCCCATTTATAGTTACCGATTTTCAAGCCTTCAAGTTGAAATTTGAAAGCAACATTTGCCTTGATAATATTAGACAATGGTTTGTTCCAAGCATTTTTGTTGTATTTAACAATCTCTTTATTTGTCATATCATCATATGTTGCAGCTTCAAATGAAAGAGTATATTTAAAAAGAGAAATTCTGAAATCTGTTGCTATCAAATGTTTATAATCATCAGTAAATCCACTAATATCATTTTCTCTAAAATAAAAAGCTCCGAGAATAAAGTGCTTTTTAAAAAAATCAGCTCTTGCTCTTAATAAATGAAGATCATTTCCGGAATAACCTGAGCGATCAGAAAAAACATACTTTAGTGATATTTTATCAGAAAACCAGAGATCAAATCTGGTTCCTCTGCCATTATCATCATCCTTCACTTTATCTATATCCAATAGTTCCAGCATAGAGCCATCTAACCAATAGTTTCCTCCTCCACGATAAAACAATTTTGATTCAAACCCCATTTTACTGAATTCTTGTCGCACATTTATTTGAGCATTTGACAAGTATGATTGATGAGAAGACGGTTTATTATACGATGTTCCATATAAATCTTGAGTGTAATAATTTTCATTCATAAGATTAAAATAAACTTTAAAACGATTTTGATAGTTAATATTAAAATTCAAATTTAATTGATAGGTAACATTTGTTTCGTTATCAAATTCGATCCATCTATCTATAACTGTTTTTGTGGAACCATTCATATTCATCAGAGAGTTTGCTTTAAAAGTAATAGTAAAGAAAAAAACAATAAAAAACAAAAATTTAAGTTTATTCATATTCACAGTCCCAGATTGCCAAATTTCCAGATTAAAGCTAAACGATAAGTACTTCCTAATTCTTCTTGAGGAAATATAGCCCCGTCAAATTGCCATTGTTTATGTTTTAACCCAAAACCTGTAGTAAAAGCTCCGTTTCTTAGCCCGATTCTCGGAGCAAAAACTTTATAAAACCACATTTCGATTCCCAAATTTACTAAGTTTTGTTCATTTTTTATATAATCGCAGGTAAAGTTAACACCTTTTTCCCATTTGTATGCTGCACTCAGGATATATTCTCTATTTATATTCTCTGCGACATTGATAAATTTATAGGATGATTCTAGTAAATTTCTGGTAATGAAACTGAAAGTAAAATTTTTGGAAAAGTTGGTATCAAAACTGATATCACAATCAAAATTTTGTGGTGAATCTGCTTCGGCATAATCTTTAACTTGAGCTAAATAATGCTTGCCACTTACCCCAAAACGCAGAGGAATTTTCCTGTACCAAATAATGCTTGAAACAGATAAATACGTTATTTGCTCGGAATAAACATCCCATAGATTCATCTGTGTATAACCTAAACCTATTTTTACATATTGCAGAGGAATCACCACAGCTACCATTTCATTATAAAAATTGTTTATTCCATACATATTTTGATGAGATACTGCCAGAGAAATATGGCTAATTTTTCCCATTCCGGCACAATTCCAAAAAATGGTAGTAGGTTCGTCTGATAGGGAACAATAGGCATTTCCTAAAGCCATTCCCCGAGCTCCCCAATTAAGTTCGGTAAAATCTGCAATCAATAAAAAATAAGACGAAATTATTAAAAGGAATATTATTACTTTTATCATTTTTGTACTACCTATTTTATTACAGAAAAAGCTTCAATTTTACTATTCTCTTTATTACCGGACGCCACCTGAACTAAATAAAATCCAAAAGGAACAATTTTCCCGTTCTTATCTTTACCATCCCAAAACCATTTACAATTTTCATTTGAACATTTTGGTAAATTTTTAATTTCTTTACCTTTGATATTATAAACAATTGCATTAAATATTGAATCTCGATTCGGAGATATTTGAACTTCAAATGGTGAGGTCAAATCATAGGGATTTAAAACTTTTCCATTGGGAAAAGTTATTTTTCCCATTGAGATATTTTTTGGGATAAATGTTTGAGGAATTGCAAAATAGCTAATTCGATTCCAAGAATTTGGACTTATACCAATATCAGGATTTCCATCACCATCTTCATCAATAATGAATTCAAGGTAATTATCAATATCAAGCATTTTCCCAGAGTCTTCAGACATATCTCCCAGATTATCAGGAGCTACATCAGGACCACCGGTAAAATCTTCTCCGGTAGTTATTAATGCTGCAATTTTTATAGAAGGATAGTTTTCTAAAGTTCGATTCCAAGCAGAACCCACATAATATAGAGTTTCCCAAGGAATTTTTGCTTCCATAGAACGCCCTAATTGACCGCTATCATAAGTGGCTTTAGTAGTAATTTCCGGAACTTGTTCAGCAATTGAAGAAGAACCTTCTGTCATTTTCCAAAATTGGGGATTTTCATTTTTATCCCAAGTCGCTAAAAAGAAATCAGGATTGAAATTAAAAAAATAAAATTTTCGTGCCCAAGCATTCAAACTTGTCATATCCTCAATACCATAATCATCATAAATATCAATAAATAAAATTACATTATTATCCCAACTACAAGCATCAACTGCCAGATAAAGAAAATCCTGATCCCAAGTTATCTTTATTTGTTTTATGTCGTTGTGTTCCCCCCAATATGAATCATTATCAGATTCCAATGTATTTCCGAGAGAATCTACAAGCATTACTTCATCATTTATGAATTCATCACTATAACCATCAATTTCAATTCGGGAAGATAAATTAGGAGCTGTTTCCGAAACAAGATTGAATATCAGGCAACAAAAGAAAATTAAAAAAATATTTTTCATATTATTCCTATAAATTTCATATATTCTCCCAAAAGTTTTCATACTAAAATATAAATTTTGAAAAAACATATCTCAATTTCATTGGTTATTTTGTCAATAGCAAGTTTGGGGAGGTAAAAATTGAAAAAAGGATTATTAGTCTTTACAGAGTTAAAACTAACAATCCTATATAATACATTATCCTTCACTTTAGTTTAGGATGACATATTTAATTTTTATGGAGTGCATTAACTGTGTTAATGCTAAGCGACAAAGCCTCTTTAAAAAAGATGATTTATACCAACCCAAATTTCAATTTGGTTGAGTTACTCCAAAGTATCCAAAATTATTTCATTAAGATCATTTTTTTAGTTTGATAGAAATTTTTTGTTTGAAGTTTGTAGAAATAAATTCCTGATGAAACTGCATTACTGTTGTTATCTGATCCATTCCAAATAATTTCGTTCATTCCTAATTTTGCATTTCTGATTTCAAATTTCTTAATATTTTGTCCTTTAATGTTATAAATATATAATTCCAAATCTTGCATATCTTCAGCATTATAAAAAGAGATACTTGTTTCAGGATTAAACGGATTTGGGTAGTTTCCTATCAAGGTTGTAGTAGACACAGAAATCTGATTATTATCTGATGAAGTAGTGTAAGTTAAAGAAAAGTTCATATCACTTATTACATCACCATTTACAAGTTCAATGTCATAATTCATATCAGTATTATAAGAATTAAGTTCGCAAAACAAAGCGTAATCGTCTGGCTTGATTTGAAATGAATAATTACCATCTGGATTGGGATGAGAAATATAATTATTAGCTTTTACAACCACATCTGTAATTTCTCCTGATCCACCGTTTAAAGAAATATCACCTTCGATCGTTGCAAATTCCTGGCTGATAAACCCAGCTTCGATGCAAAAGTTATAATCGTTCAAAGAAGGAAGTGCTATCCAGTTAGTTGTATTAAAAAATGCACCTTTTCCTGGAACTCGTGGTCCATCATCATGCCAAGCAAGATCACCAGTATCTGAGATGATTCTATAACCAATATAATATTCTTTATCTTCCTCGATAGGGATAAAGGTTTCAAATTCTGTTTCTATCCAAACTCCAAATTGTAAATCCTCAACAGGTTTTTCAACAAGAATAGTGTTATTTTCCCAGATTTGAGCAATAATTTCACCTTCATTATCATTAATTGGTGATTTGAATCTAATTTTTGAGAGAAGATCATTTGAGAAATCTTGTAAATCTTCAGTTTCAAGTTTTATTGCACAACTAATCCAATAATTTGCAATGATATGCCAAAGGTCGGTAGCACTTTTTGCAAAGGAAACATTAATATCTGCCGGATAATATTGAAGATCGAAATCAAAATTCATATTATCCAAATTCATTTCAATTTCCTGAGCATAATAATAATTTCCATTCAAGCTTGCTCTTGCGAGATAGGTTCCGGGGATTACGTTTGGAATAAAATAAGTTCCATCATTTTGAACATAAGCGGAATGTAAAATTTCTTCATCTTGAAAAAGATCAATTCGACAACCTTCCGTTTCAACAGTAGCTGTTACATCTCCGGTAATTCCTTCATAATTTGATAGATTAAATTGAATAAAATTATTGCTTTCGTCAATATCAATTTCAAACTGCTGATAGTGAATTCTATCATTCAAAGAAGCTGTTGCTGTATAAGTTCCGGCAAAAAGTGCAGGTATTTGAAAATTTCCATTTTCATTAACAATAAACAATTCAGAAGAACGATCTCCTTCTAAATGAATATAGGTTCCCACTGGCGAAACACCATCTATAGAAACATTGCCGTTAACAGCAAAAGGTGTTTCTCCTCCTTCAATATTAACTACTCCACCGCTTACGATAGAATAGTTTGCAGGCATTCCTTCTGGCAAAAGATACCAACAATCGTTATTTGAAGTTCCCCAACCGTAATTCAGATGATAATATTCTTCAGTATTGTAACCATCACAAATTATAGCATGCCCATTATTCCAGCCTGATGTATAAATAGTTAATTCCACTGGCTTCATCATTATCATATTTTCTCTTAGGGTGTCATAAAAAGATGAATCGTTGTTTTCAATATACACAGCAGAATCAAACCCGAATTTATTTAATAGACCATCTGCCACTTCAGCAGTCCAAGCTCCTGATCCATTTGAACTCCACATCATATGAACCGAAATTCCGCAAGCAAAATTCAAAGCAGAAAGATCATCCATCGTGAGTTGAACTCCATTTTGGTAATGAACATTCAGATCAACCAAATATTCATTTAATTCTGGGAAAGAAGGGAAATCACGCTCTTCATGGTCATTATCTATGTGCATATTACTCCAGCCACTATAAAAATCATCAGAATCATCAAAGCTAACATTTCCTACAAATTTATGATAATCAATTATCATCGCCATAGCTGTAGCAACACATCCAACGACAGATCTCTGTCCTGAATTATCAAGTGGGCAAAATCTAGAATAGATTCCAGATTGATTCCAATGGGTTTCTACCCAACCTCCAGTCATAGTTGATCCATAAGGAGGCCATTGTTGAAAATCACGAGTTTGAATATTGTTGCTCAAATAATCTTGCCACATTTTTTGATTTTCAGTGATAATAGTGCTATTATTTGCATAAAATTCTTTTCGAAACTGAATATCTTGCTTGATCATTGCAATAAATTGAACATCTCCGTCAATTTCGGGATCTAGTAGATTGTTATTTGAGTAAGCAATTACAGGTTGAATATTATCATCAGAACTTACAACGATAAATCCATTTGGTTGCAAATTAAAGATGTAAGCTGAAGTTTCTGAATTTTTCTCAATTGTATTGGTTTCAACAATTTGGCGATTCTCATTTTTTTCTTTGAAAAAATTCTTAGCTACAATCTCAGCATTAGTTGTAGATTGAAAAATTGCAGATAACTGCCAAACAAGTATTGTTAAAAGTGATAATAAAATTATTTTTTTCATGTTAATCCTCATTTTTATTTTTTTTAGTAATAATAGCAAATATTATTCCAAGAAATGGAATAAATATTTTAAATTATTCCAATTTTTTTACCAATTTTCTCAAATTTTTCGAGAGCTATATCAAGCTGGTCAATTGTATGATTTGCCATAAAACTTGTTCTAATAAGTGTATCATTGGGTGGAACAGCTGGAGGAACAACCGGATTGATGAAAACACCTTCGTTATCAAGTTGTTTCCAAATATTAAAAGCGTTTGTCATATTTCCTACATGAAGAGGAATAATTGGAGTACATGAAGAGCCTGTATTATAACCCAAGTTTTTAAATTCTTTTGCCATATAATTTGTATTTTTCCAGAGTTTTTCAATTCTTTCCGGTTCTTCTTTCATTATTTTGAGAGCTTCTAATACACTTGCAGCAGATGCAGGAGGTAAAGATGCACTAAAGATAAGTGACCTAGCATGATGTTTCATAAAATGAATAAGATCATGAGAGCCAGCAATAAAACCACCGATTGATGCTAAAGATTTACTAAATGTGCCCATAATAAGATCAACATTCTCAGTTTCATTAAAATAAGCAGTTGCCCCAGCTCCATCCTTATTTAAAACTCCTATAGAGTGAGCTTCATCAACCATTATCCCTGCATCATATTTTTTAGCTATTTTTACAATATTGGGAATATCGGCAATATCTCCTTCCATACTAAAAATTCCATCTACTACAATAAGTGAATTCGCCCCATTTACTCGTTTTTGCAACACAGTTTTTAGATGGTCTATATTGTTATGGTTATATCTCAACATTTTCCCATCAGAAAGTTTGCATCCATCCAAAATTGAAGCATGATCATATTTATCTGTGATGATATATTCTCCTTTGGATATCATTGCAGAAATTGCTCCGAGATTTGCCATATATCCAGCAGCAAATACAAGAGAAGCATCTTTTCCAACTAATTTGGCAAGTTCACTTTCCAATTCAATATGAATATCCAAAGTACCATTTAAAAATCTTGATCCGGCACAACCTGTTCCGTATTTTTTAGTGGCTTTTTGAGCTGCTTCGATTACTCGTGGATGATTGGTGAGTCCTAAATAACTATTAGAACCTAACATCAGCATTTTTTTACCATTCACAATGACTTCGGTATCTTGTTCTGAACTAATAATCCTGAAATAGGGATAATTTCCAAGTTCCATAATTTCTTTGGCAGCGGTGAATTCTTTACACTTATCTAAAAAGCTCATAATACTCCTTATTTTTAATTTTTTTTCAAAATTATATAAATGAATTGAGTGTCAACTATTTAATTATTAAGAAAATAGCTGTTTGATTGGTTTAAATGATTTTCTATGATACGGAGTAATACCACTTTCAAATATCTTTTTTATATGTTCTTTGGTCGGATAACCTTTATTCTTCTTGAAATTATATTGCGGGTATTTTTTATGTAATTTAATCATAAAACGATCTCTACTCACTTTTGCTAATATTGAAGCTGCAGCAATTGAGGCATACTTTGCATCACCTTTTATGATAAATTTTGAGAAACTTTTGATCTCATCCGGAATTTTATTTCCATCAATGATACAAAGATCAGGTTTGATTGATAATCTTTTTACGGAAAGAGCCATTCCATACAAAGTTGCATTTAATATGTTTATCTCATCAATTTTAGTATGAGAAACAAATACAATTTGAAAAGTAAAGCATTTTTCAATTATCTCGGAGAATAAACGTTCTCTATTTTTTGATGAAAGTTTCTTTGAATCGTTTAAACCAACGATATCTATACCTTTTTTGAGGATTACAGCAGTAGCAACAACCGGTCCAGCCAAAGGACCTCTTCCGGCTTCATCAACTCCGGCGATGATTAGATTTTTATCAAAATCGTTTTGCTGATTTTCAATCAAATTCATTTTTTTAACACAAAATATAAGCGAGTAAATTTATTATCGATTTCTTTATCCAAATCATATATTAGATTTTCAGAGGAATTCAATCGAAAAACTCCAATCAATTCAAAATTTGCTCGATGAACAAGTTGAGCTACTTCACGAGCGTAATAAATATGCTGAATATGAACTTCGTCATTTCGTTCAAAAAGATAGTTATTCTTGATAAAAAAAGTTAAACTTGTAGTGAGAGTGCTTTCCTCATAATCCAGATGACTCTGATGAATTATATAGCTGTCTTGGCTTTCATCCAGGTTTACAAAACCATCGAAATTATCTTCGCAATTTTTCAGAGTGGAAATATCAAAAATAAAAAGGGAATTTTCTTTTAAGCATTTATAAACATTTCTTAATGTAGTGAGTAACTCTTTTTGGGTCAAACAATAATTTATGCTATCAAAAAGTAAAATTGCGAAATCAAATCCTGTTTTTTGTATCTCTTTTTTGTAATCAGACCAAAAATAATTAACTTTGTTAGATTTTGAAGCTGCAATTTTTAACATTTCACTGGAATTATCACATCCATAAATTTTGTATCCTTTGTAAGCGATTTTATTACAGATATTTCCTGTGCCGCAGGCGATTTCGAGTATTTTTTTAGGTTTTGTTTTCATAACTTCAAAATATTTTTCCAAAATAAATTCTACCCAAAGGTTATAATCTACATGCTGCATATATTTATCATAATATTTCGCAAAATTATTATAAATTATTTTATCTGTAAATTTTGTTTTTAGTAATGTATTTTCAGCAAAAAACAGAGCATTTGCAAAACTCTCTTCCGAAGCAATATTTTTTCCTGCTATATCAAACGCTGTTCCGTGATCTACAGAGGTTCTCAAGAAAGGAATTCCCAAAGTTACGTTCACTCCATGATCTGCTGCAAGCATCTTAAATGGAATAAGCCCTTGATCATGAAATAATGAGATAACAAAATCGTAATTTCTCACTTTTGAATAAAAAAATGTATCAGAGGGGAATGGTCCGTCAATTATTATGTTTTCTTCCGAAAGGTGGATAAGAATTTGTTCCAAAACAATATCTTCATCTCCAAATGAACCATTTTCTCCGGAATGAGGATTTATTGATAATAAAGCAATTTTGGGATTTGTGAGATGTTCATTAATATATTTATGAATATTTTTGATCTTTTTTTCAATAATTTTAGCGTCGAAACTATTAATAATTTCTTTGATTGAAGAATGAGTAGTTAATAAGGCAAGATTAAAATATTTACTCCAAAAGGTCATTATTTCATCATGAGAGCCTGAAGCTTTTGCAAAAAATTCAGTATGACCGATAAATTCTTTTTCTATTTCTTGAATTGCAGTTTTGGAAATTGGACAAGTAACTACAGCATCAATTTTATTTTTCAAAATATCTTTAGCACAACGCTTTAGAATTTCATAACTTATTTTCCCTGATTGTTTGGTTGGTTTTCCAATGATCACAGGTTTATCAATTTCTATCCAATATATCTTATTCGGCTCTTTAGCTTTAGAAAGCTTACTTATTTTTTCAATATTATTTCCATCATGATAGGTAAATAATTTGCCATAAACAATATAGATAACTTCTTTTTTTAATTGATGGAAACGAAGTTGTCTGGAACAAATTTCCGGTCCAATTCCGGCTGGATCGCCAGTAGTGATTATAATTTTTTTCATTTATCCTCAATTCAAACTAATAAATTACTCAAAAGTCTAACTATCAAATTGAGTAGCATATTTTATGAAAATGTACTTTTTTCTTTAGTGAAATGTATGTCAAATGATAATTTGTTTGACAAATAATTAAGAAATTTTGAATTTAACAAACGAGTTTTAAAATTGTAATGTGTTTGATTTTCTTCAGGAGTAAATTAATAATGAGTATTATTTCCCACGAAATAAATTCTGGTAATTATATTTATAGATCAGGAGATAAATCAGATAAAATTTATTTCATTACTTCTGGAAAGATACTAATAATTAAAAAAAAATCTCAACAAAAGCTTATTTTATTTGATCTACGTGAATCAGATGTTTTTGGAGATTTTGAATTTTTTAAAAGTAACGTCAGAAGTACAAGTGCATACGCAGAAACTGATGCAGAATATTTGGAAATTGATCCCGAAGACTTAAAATGCTCAAACGAAAATCATTCAAATAATCTAATCTTATCTATTATAAAATCGTTATCTATTAGAATGAACAGCTTCTGTAGCGAATTATTAAGTAGAGGTGAAAATCAAAGAGTTTTTCAAGAAGCAACCAAGATTTCATTTAATAGAATAACAATTGAAGCAATTTCAAAAAAAGCAATGAAATCTGTAAATGGAATTAAGCTCATAGAAATAAAGGAATTACCCTTTACGATAGGTCGTTATTCCAGAAAAAAAGTAAACAGACTATTTTACAGGAATGATCTAGAATTAATTGACAAAGAACCACATATTGTGTCTAGACATCACTGTTCACTTGTGTTAATCGAAGACCTATTATTTGTAAAAGATCTAAAAAGTAAATTAGGAACAATAGTTAATAATGAGAAATTAAAATCAAAGCACAATTTTTTATTAGCTCCTTTGAAACAAGGAGAAAATATAATTTATTTTGGTTCAAAATCTGATAATCTTATATTTAAGATTATCATCAAATAAAGGAGGATATTTTGGCATACAAAGATTATAGAAAAATGAATTATTCACAGGGTGATATTGTGATAAAACAAGGGGAGCAATCGGAAGAAATTTATATAATTTTGTCTGGTTCAGTAGAATGTAAAAAAAAGAATTCTTCAGGGAAAGAATATATTACAGAGATTCTCAAAAAGGGAGATGTATTTGGAGAACTTAATTTGGTGTTTGGTGGAATAAAACAACATACGGTAGTAGCTAAAACTGATTTAGAAGTAGAAATTATAGATCCACGTCTGTTTTCAAAGTTATTTGATTCAGAGTTAAATCCTTATATTGCACCAATAATACAAGCCTTTTCAAAGCGAATTAGAGAATATGAAATTAAGTTTTCAGAACTTCATGATGGAATACCTGAGGAAAGAATTCAAGAAGAGGAAGAATTTATTCAAGATGATCATTCACCCAATGCTAAAAAAGTTTATTTAAAAGCCGAAACAAATAGAGCACTTATTGCATTGCACGGTGAAAAGAGTATTGAGATAAAATCTTTTCCGTTCAGAGTGGGACGTTATTCTCGCAGACGCTCAGATATGCTTTTTCATAGAAATGAACTATATCTTCATGATAGGCATCCGTTTAATATTTCTCGTTCACATTTTGCTATTTTACATAAAAGAGATGGTTTTTATTTTCAGGATTATGGAAGTTGGCATGGTAGTGAACTGAATGGTGTAATGATGGTGAACCCTGGAAAAAAAGAGTTACTTATGCTGAAAACAGGTGAAAATCCTCTCAAAATTGGAAATTTGGAAGCAGATTTAATTTTTACACTAATTATAAAATAATATAACTTTGCTCTACCAAAAGAGTTGAATAGCTATTCTCAAAGAATATTGTAAAAATGGAAAAAAATATTTGACAGGAGAATGCTGATTTTAGATTTTGCTTTTGCATAATAAGCGGGAATAGCTCAGTGGTAGAGCGCAACCTTGCCAAGGTTGATGTCGCGGGTTCGAGTCCCGTTTCCCGCTCCAGTTTGTGGCGACATCGCCAAGTGGTAAGGCAAGGGTCTGCAAAATCCTCATCCCCGGTTCGAATCCGGGTGTCGCCTCCATATTAATGTTTGCCGGAGTGGTGGAATTGGTAGACACAAGGGACTTAAAATCCCTCGAGCTTTATGCTTGTGCCGGTTCAAGTCCGGCCTCTGGTACCATACTAAAAAGACCAATCTTTTAGGTTGGTCTTTTTTCGGTAAAAGTTTTGGTGAAAGATATATTTCCCCTCCTCTTTCTTTCTCCAATCTTTTACCTTTTTTTATCTATTTTTCAATCTCTATTATAAGCATACTATTAAATCATTCTAAAACTCAACTCCCAAACCACAAGCCAAATTAATTGCGCTGTATTTTCCAAAATTCAGATCAAAATTCACATCAACTATACCGAGTCGTAAAGCAAAACCTATGAATGTTCTGCTTTTATTCTCACCTTCCATCGAAAAACGAATTCCAGAAGTTGTTTGATTTCCTTCTCCATCTTCAATTAAAAGATCGTAGGCAAAATCCATAGTAGATTTTTCAGTCATTAAACCAACATAAGGTGTGATATTTAGGAATTTAAATCCCAATGTTCTACTCACGTTTATACTAAATGAGGTAGCATTACTTTCTATGATTGTGCCTATTTTGAAGGTTTGGAAATGCATACCAAAGGTGATATCTACTGGAAATTTTGCATCAAACCATACTTTGGGATTGTGTTGAATGCCCCAACCGAAAAAATTTAAATCACCTACTTCCGAGCTTACAGTAGAAGTTGGAAGAAAACGGAAAACAAGTTTTGTACCGTAAACAGTTCCAATACCTAATTGAGGTGAGATCATTGGAAGCGTTGGTAAATTCTCTAATAGTCCGGTAACTGGTAAATTTAATATGAGATCATCTTCAAGTGATAAAGTATCGATAATTACAGTCTCGCCAACAACATAGTCGTATACAATATCTTGTTGAGGAAAAATTATCTGAATACTGTCATTTTCTGAACCAATGATTGTTGGTCCTGCAATTGCAACGTCCCAATTTAAACTGGTAAGTTTATCAATAATATAGGGACGGATACTTTCTTCGTCTGTACCAACAAGAAATTCAGTTAATAGTTCAGCTTCACTTTTGCTAAATCCAAAACTTGTGGAAAAATAAAAGTCTTTTTTGTCTTTTGGGAAAAAAGTACCTGTTGCTCCAAAACTAAATTCCAAATCAATCCCATATTTTTTAGAAATTGGTGCTCTTCTGAACCAACCTGTATTGAGGTTTACTCCGAAAGCAGAAACGAGAGGTTCTACATAACTTTTTGCTGCATTTACAGATAAATCTTCTAATGATTCTTCCAAAGAATCACTAAAAAGATTAATGGAAGCTAAAATAATAATGAATAAAAATGTGATAATTTTTTTCATTTGAAAACTCCTTAAAAATTTTAAATAATATTTTATCAAGATGATTCTCTTTATTCTGTATGAAAAAAATATTTCTCAACAAAGTGTCAAATAAAACAAAATGCTTTACAAAAAACTTTCTTAAAAAGTTTTTTATTTTTTATCAAGAATAGCTAATAAAATTTCTACAAATCTTGAGTCGAGTTTTGTGAAATGTTAATTTATTATTAGAAATATTGTATTTATTTCGTTCCTAAGTTCCAACTTGGGAACAAGAATTCAAACTTTGTGACTTAGCGTCTTTGCGGTGAGTTCTTTTTGATTCTGGCTTATCCAGATTAGGAGTTTTATTATGTTAAAAAAAAAGAAAATACTACTGGCAATTTCCGGTGGGATCGCGGCTTACAAATCAATTGATCTAGCAAGTAAATTGATTAAACAAAAGGCAATTGTGAAGGTGATTCTTACTAAAAATGCTCTAAAATTTATAACTCCTCTGAGTATAAAATCTATCGTTCATAATGACGTAGAAGTATCTCTTTTTGATGAAGACAATGTGATAAAGCATATTGAATTAGCTGATTGGGCAGACATCATAGTAATAGCACCAGCTACAGCAAATATTATTGGAAAAATTGCGAATGGCATAGCGGATGATCTTCTCACTACAACCTTGATGGCTGTCACAAAACCGGTTTTAATAGTTCCTGCGATGAATATTCATATGTATGAAAATCCAATTTTGCAAAATAATATCCAAAAATTAAAGGGTCTGAATTATTACTTTATGGAGCCAGAATTTGGTGTTTTAGCTTGTGGATATGAAGGAAAAGGACGTTTCCCAGATGTAACTGAAATAATTTGTAATATTTCTACTTTTCTGTACTATAAAACGGAATTATCAGGAAAAAAAATTCTTGTTACAGCAGGTGCGACAAGGCAAAAAATTGATCCAATGCGTTATCTAACAAACTTTTCTTCCGGAAAAATGGGAATTAATATTGCCAGAAATGCGGCAATTCGGGGAGCAGACGTTACATTGCTACACGGTGTTACATCTGAAAAAATACCTGATTATCTGACATCTAAATTATCTACTTCCGCAGAAGAGATGTACAATGATTGCTTTGAAAATTTTGAAAATTTTAATGTGATTATTATGTGTGCAGCTGTGAGTGATTATACTCCCGAAAAAGTACTTCGCAATAAACTGAAAAAATCTGAAAATCTTAATTTGAAATTGATCCGAACAAACGATATTTTATTGGAAATGGGAAAGAGAAAAAAAGCAAAACAAATTTTAATCGGATTTGCAGCGGAATCAGAAAACATAATTGAAAATGCCAAAATCAAATTGAATAAGAAAAATCTTGATTTTATAATAGCAAACAATCTTGAAGTTTCTGGAAAAGATGAAACTGAGATAACGATTTTGAGCAAAACAGTAAATCAAAAATATAGAGGCGATAAATTCTATTGTGCTCATAAAATTTTGGATATTCTTTTAGATGAAAAATAGAACAATAGTTATCACCGGAGCAAGTGGAAATATGGGATTGTATTTCATAAGCAAATATATTTCCCAAAATAACCTTATTCTAATAGATTTTAAAAAATCAGATAAAGTCAAAAAAATTATTAAAGAAGTAAATACTGTAAAATTTATCAAAGTAGATATTACAGATTTTCAAGATTTAAATCAAAAAATCAGCGACTTATTAATTGAAACTAATTGGAAGCCGGATACTCTAATTCACACTGCTGCAATCCGTAGTTCTGATTCAAAAAGCTTGATTGATACAGACCCTGAGTTTTGGCAAAAAATAATTCAGGTAAATCTAATTGGCACATATCATTTGCTCAAAATCATAATACCATATTTCAAAAAGCATAAATTTGGTAGAATAATCCTATTTGGATCAAATGTTTCTCGGATCGGTTTAAAGAACGGGACTGCTTATTCAGCTTCCAAAGCCGCAATAGCAAATCTTACACGAAGCCTGGCTCAAGAAATTTCTGATGAAAATATTCTTATTAATACAATTTCTCCTGGTCCAATAAAAATGAGAAATGATGAGTTCTCAAAGGAATATAATAATTTCAGGGAAAAATATTTTGAAAATGAGCGTAAACAAATCCCTCTAAAGAGAATTGCAGAACCGGATGACTTGTTTTCTCTTTGTGAATTTCTTTTATCTGAAAAAAACACCTATCTTACCGGTGAGGAGATATTTGTGACTGGTGGAAAGTTATGAAAATAAATGAATTGAGTAAATCGCGAATCTTTGGTTTAATAATACTCCTTTTTATCAATATATTTCTTTACTCTATTGAAATGAACGAAAAATTGATTTTTACTATTAAATACGGAGTTATATCAGCAGGAGAAGCTACTTTGGAAATTGAAGAAAGTGTTTTCAAAGATTCAATTCCTATTTATAGAATAAAATCTTTAGCAAAAACAAATTCCTTTTTTGATAAAATCTATAAAGTACGAGATTATATCGAATCAATCTGGGATAAAGAGGAATTGATCGCTCTGAGATTCACTAAAAAATTAAGAGAAGGAAGTTACCGACAACACAGGATTCATTATTATTATCCCGATCAAAATCTGACAATGTATGTAAAATTCAGCAATAAGACTAAAAAAATTAAGCAGAAAAAAAGTGAAATTCCCATAAATACTCAAGATATTCTCAGTGCATTTTACTGGTTTAGAAAACAAGATATTAAAATTGGTGGAGATTATAGAATCAATGTGACTACAGATGGTAGAAATTATCCGGCAAAAGTCATAGTTCACCGTAAAGAAAAAATCAAATCAATCTTTGGGAAGGTTGAATGCTTTGTGGTTGAACCTGTTCTCGAAGGTGAAGCTCTTTTTAAGCAAACCGGAAAAATATTGATCTGGCTAACTACTGATGAAAAAAAAATCCCCGTAAAAATGAGTAGTAAAATAATTTTTGGAAGTTTCAAAGCGAATTTAAAGAAAA
Organism: Candidatus Cloacimonadota bacterium; assembly: GCA_021108315.1. Taxonomy (GTDB): domain Bacteria; phylum Cloacimonadota; class Cloacimonadia; order Cloacimonadales; family TCS61; genus JAIORE01. The sequence continues at coordinate 4,559 of JAIORE010000073.1, read as the reverse complement.
TAGAATATGGATCTAACAAATAAAAGTAGCTATTATTACAATCTTCCGAAAGAATTGATCGCCCAATTTCCCGAAGATATCCGTACCAATTCCAGACTTTTAAGTTTGAACAAATCAACCGGTGAAATTACACATCAAAATTTCCATAATATCGGTTCGTTACTTCGGGATGATGATGTCTTGGTTTTGAATAATACTAAAGTAATTCTAGCCCGATTATTTGGTCATAAAACCACAGGTGCTAAGGTCGAAGTATTTTTACTTAACCAACTTACGCCAAATAGATGGGAATGCTTGGTAAAACCCGGAAGTAAATTGCAAATAGGGGCTGAAATAATCTTCAACGAGCAACTTTCAGTAAAAATAATTGATTTCAGTCAAGGTGGATCCAGAATTGTAGAATTTTATTTTGAAGGTGATTTTTGGGAAATTTTAGAAATAATTGGAAATATGCCACTTCCTCCATATATTAAAAGGGATTCTGAAGAAAAAGATAAAACAACTTATCAGACGGTTTATGCCAAAGAACGCGGTTCTGTCGCAGCTCCCACCGCTGGTTTACACTTCACAAATGATTTGATTACAAAACTCCAAAAACGGGGAATTACTTTTTTGGAAGTTATTTTACATGTGGGTTTAGGGACTTTTCGTCCTGTGAAATCTGAAAAAATTATTGATCATAAAATGCATAGTGAACATTGTCAGATCTCTCAAAAAACTGCAGATTTTATCAATAAAGCAAAATTTGAAAAGAGAAGAATTATTGCTGTTGGAACAACTACAACACGCACTTTGGAGAGTTTTGCGGAGAATAATATTATAAAAGCAGGTTCACATTGGACAGATATATTTATTTATCCCGGCAAGGAATTGCAGATTATTGATGGTCTAATCACAAATTTTCATATGCCGGAATCAACATTGTTAATGCTCATCTCAGCTTTTGCTGGATATGAGAACGCTATGAGAGCCTATAAAATAGCAGTTGAAGAAAAATATCGCTTTTTTAGTTATGGTGATTCAATGTTAATATTGTGATTTGGATAGATAAAGGGAAAATTGTTTATTATCGCAATTTTGTACAAATTAGGAAAAAGATTTGACACTTTGCGATATTTTTTTTCTTCTTGTTTATTAATTTAAATCATTTAATATATTAGAATAATTGTATTTATAAAAAAAAAATTAAGGAGAAATTATGAAAAAATTATTTTTAATCACATTAAGTTTAGTATTTACTTTCAGTGTTTATGCTTTTACTCCAACAATTGATGGAGTAAAAGATGGTGGTTGGGGAAGTACTCCAGACGAAGCAACTTTTTCAACCAAACAACCTATAGAATTTAATCTCGAAGATGGTTGTTATGTTACTGATGATTCGAATAATATCTATTTTGGATTAGAAACTGACAATGATCCGTGGGGAGATGGAAAACCAATACATTTTCATATTGCAATTGACATTAGGAATACTTCTTCTGGAGGTACTAATGATGCTTGGGGAAGTCAAATAACATATGGACAAACATATTTACCAGACTATGATATAATCTCTCAATGGTCAACCGATGATCAATCTATGGGTTGGACAGGCTTCCAGACTTGGAATGGATCTGGTTGGGATCAAGTGGAACTTACAAATATAGCCGGTGGTGGAAATAGTTTTTCAGAATTTGCTGTCTCGAGAACATGGTTAGATAATATTGCCCAAGGTAATGAAATAAACATTTCTGTTTGGCAAAGACCTTCTCACGAAAAAAACAATGCTACTTCCTGTATTCCATTAGATGATACATTCCCTGAAGATTGGGGAGATGGAGCAGGCAAAACATGCACAACTCAATTTTCTTATGTAGTTCAAACTGCAATAGCTGATAATATTGATCCGCAAGTTGTTTCAGCAGATCAAATTAATCAAAATGAGTTTGATATTACTTATAATGAACCTATGGATAACATTTCCGCTAGTAATCCATTATATTATACTGTATCGGCTACAAGAGTATCAATAATAAGTGTAACTCAACAGTCTGCTTCCGTTTATCGAGTATTAACAGATGGTTTTACTGGTGGGACAAATTATACAGTAGATGTTACTTCTGATGTGAAAGACCTTAACAACAATGGTGTTGATCCTGCGAATAATAATGCATCTTTTTTAGCTTCAGATTATTATGATGTTACTTTTCAAGTTAATATGCAATATCAAACAGTTTCTGGTGATGGTGTTTTTCTTGCAGGTAGTTTCAATGGTTGGAATCCTACAGCAACTCCTATGAATGCTCCGGCACGAGAAAACATTTATTCTGTTACCTTACAATTAGAATCAACATATTATGAATATAAATTTATTAATGGGGGTGATTGGGAAAGCATAGAAAATCGCTCTGTAACTACACCTGAAGAAGATTATGAAATTCCTGTTGTTTTTTTTAATGATTTTGTCGGAGGTACATCTCAAGAAGTAACAGTAAGTTTTCAAGTTAATATGTATACACAGATTCCCGTCACTTCTACACATATAGCCGGAGATTTTACAGATTGGGGTTCTACAGAAATGATAGACCTTACAAGTGATAATGTTTATTTCGTCAATATAGTGTTTCCGGCAGGAAGTGATTTTTATCATGAATTTAAATTCATCAAAAATGGAACAGATTGGGAAGATGGAATACCAAATCGTCAATTTACGATTGATGATGATAATTCTACTCAAGTTTTACCAATATATTTTTGGGAAAATATAATGCCTGTTCCAACAAATTTAAGTGTTGAAATTAATCAGGATAATATTCTCATTATGTGGGATGAAATAATAGGTGCAACTGGATATAATATTTATAGGGGAACAACTCCTGATAATATTTCTGAAATTCCATTAAATTCAGCACTATTTGCCACTAATTTCTATCTTGATGTACTTGCTGCTCAAGCAGGGAAATATTTCTATAAAGTTAGAGCGGTTCAAGAATAAAGTAGATATTTTAATAAAAGCGGTTTTGTTTTACATAACCGCTTTTATTATATTTGTATAATTTTCAAAAATTTCTATAATAATAAACTATAATTTCAAAATTTCTTTTTCAATTCAATTCAATTCTCATAGCTCTATGGTCTAAATCATTTATTACTTTATTCTTTTGTGATTTATCAGATTTTGTTTCAATAAAATCAGTAGGAAAGTTTAAATTCAAAGTTGCATCCAACCACACTGCCGAATTAAAAATATAATATTCATTACTATCATAATCCCTAATTAAAACATCCCAATAACCATCTTCAACTGTCCAAATCGCAGATTCAAACGGCTCCAGAAAATCTCCAAGATCATTATAACCCCACAAACTATCTGCACTTGGTGAAATGTAGGCTGCAGTGAGAGTAAGATCAGAGGAATTTGATAGCTCAATTGCACCACCATCTGCTTGAATATCAAAATTAGTTTGGGTAAACTCTGTAATATATATATTTTGATAATCAGAAAAAACATGATAACCGGAATATTCTATTACTGCTTCATAAGATTCTGTAAAATGATTCTCAAAATACAATTCAAAATCGTTAGTAGATAAGTGTTTAACCGGATAATTATTTAGTTCGTACCAAGCATCTGAATTTGTGGCATTCGAAATTTTAAGAATATAATCCAGTTCATCAATCTGATAGAATTCATTATCTCCAATGTGCAAAACAAAAATAGAATTAATATTTTCATCATCTTCGTTTTGATAGTCTAAAACAAGTATTCCTTCATTATCAGTAAAAAGTGGATCATTAATATCCCAACTGTATGATTTTGTTTCATTTAATTGAACTGTAAAATTAATTTCGGAAAAACTTCCATCATCCATTGTGAAATCAATCGGTAATAATGTATTGTTGAAGATTGTTAAGGTTGCATTGTCATCATTTAGATCATAATATATCACTTTTCCAAGTTCGAGGTGTATTTTTGTGTCATAAGAGTGGGTATTAGTATTATAAAATATTGAAATCACACCATCCAGAACATCAAAAACATTTTCATTTTCAAACCAAGTGAGTGTATATCCGGCACTAAGTCCTAAGTCAAAATCTAAGGCAACAGCACCACTATCTATTATTGTTAAATGAGCAGATTCAGATAGCATATTAGTAATAACTAATGTTGCTCTATCGCTTCCTGTTTGATCATTGTCTCCACTTGGGCTGGTAGGTTTGCAACTAAACAGTAAAAAGATTAAGGTAATAAACAAAAGATATTTCATAATTCCTCAATAAAATGGTAGCGAGGATAGGATTTGAACCTATGACCTTCGGGTTATGAGCCCGACGAGCTACCAGACTGCTCCACCTCGCAATATATGTATGCAAATTTTATTATTTAGTAAGGGTGTCAAGTAAAAGAATCTGTACTTATCAAAAAAGAGAATATTGGTGCACAAATTATTGCCAAAAATATAACTAAAAATGAGTGAATTAATGGCATCTTTCATAAACCCTTAAAAGTAGGTAACACTTTATAAAAATGCCATTTTAAACCCATCTCTCCCGTAAGAGATTTTTGCCTATTTTTTATA
>JAIORE010000277.1 GCA_021108315.1 Candidatus Cloacimonadota bacterium | reverse complement strand
ATTTAAAATTGGATTCAAGATAATTATGATTAAAGAGTATCAATTCATCTGCGAACATCTATAATTCCCAAAAAGGCTGCGATATCTCCATATTCTACACCGTCAAATACAAGTAGGATAACAGATACTTTTTTATAAAGAGGAACTTTTTTAGTTTTGTTTCGCAAGTTTTTTAAAAATCTTTTTTCTTGGTCTGAAATTTTATGGCTTTTCATTTCTCACTCACAGATAATTTATTTATAACTGCCTAAATTGTTATACGGTTATATCTGTAAAGGACATTTTTAAGTGGGACTAGTATAACTTAGATTATCAAAAATATTTTTAAAAATGCGAGCATAGTTCAATTGGAAGAACATCAGCTTCCCAAGCTAAAGGTCGCTGGTTCGAATCCCGTTATATGCTCCAGTGTTTTTGGAGAAAAATTAATAGAAATATTAATTTCTTCTTGGAACAATATTTCTGACAGCTGATGAAATTTCTACTGAAACTTGAATTCAATTGTAGTGAAGAAGTTTTCAACAATCCCCAAAAATTATTCAGCAAACAGAGGAAGAACTAAGCCAATACTTTAAAGGTAATTTCCAAAAAAGATAAAACCACGAATTTGCACGAATTATCACGAAAAAAGAAAGAGAAATAAATTATCTTTGTGAAATAAAAATCACCACAATTCAGAAAAAAATCAATATTCATTGTACTTGACATTTATACTATGCTCCTGATTTAGGTAATATTTATTTTTATAATGTTATGGAGCAAAAAATGACAAAATTTTTAGTAACAAGTGGGCTTCCTTATGCAAACGGTGATCTTCATATCGGTCATGTTGCGGGTGCATATCTTCCTGCTGATATTTTTGTGAGATTTCAGAAATTGAAAGGAAACGATATTATTTATATATGTGGAACTGATGAGCATGGAGCACCAATTTCTATCAAAGCAGAATCGGAAAAAGTATCTCCTCAAGAAATTGTAAAGCGTTACCACGAAAGTATTAAACAGGCGTTTGATGATGTTGGGATAGAATTTGATAATTTCTCGGGAACTTCACGGGAAGAACATCACCGAATTTCACAGGATTTTTTCTCAAATCTTTTGGAAGCGGGATTTATCAATAAGAAAACTACACCCCAATTTTATGATGAAGAACATAAGCGTTTTTTACCAGATCGTTACGTGGAAGGGATTTGTCCGCATTGTGGGGAAGATGAAGCTCGTGGAGATCAGTGTGATAGTTGCGGAAAACTGATTGAAGCAATTCAGCTAAAAAGTCCGAAGAGTAAAATTTCCGGTAATACACCGATAATCAAAGATACAACCCATTGGTTTTTGAATTTACCAAAATTAGAAAATGAGCTGCAAGAATGGTTGAAAACCAAAACCTATTGGAAAGAAAACGTTCATAATTTTATTATGAGCTGGCTCAATGAAGGATTGATAGAACGTGCTATCACTCGTGATATAAATTGGGGAATCAAAGTTCCGCTGAAAAATACAGATGGAAAAGTTTTGTATGTTTGGTTCGATGCTCCGATCGGTTATCTTTCTTCAACTGTCGAATGGGCAAAACTGCAAGGTAAGCCAGATAAATGGAAAGATTATTGGTTGGATGAAAATTGTAAGCTTATCCATTTTGTGGGAAAAGACAATATCCCGTTTCACACCATAATTTGGCCTGCTATGCTGATGAAACAGAAAGAAAATTATATTTTACCACACGATGTGCCGGCAAATGAATACTTGAGTATAAATGGAAAAAAAATATCAACTAGCAAGAATTATGCGATTTGGGTGAAAGATTTTGTTAAATACTTTGATGGAGAATATCTAAGATATGTTCTTGCTGCGAATGCCCCTGAAAAAAAAGATAGTGATTTCAGTTGGGAAGATTTTCAAAACAAGATTAATACGGATTTGGCAAATATCCTTGGTAATATGGCAAATAGAGTCTTTGCCTTTTCAAAAAAGTATTTTGATGGTGTAATTTTGAAACCAATTAAGTTTTCTGAAATTTCTAAAAAAGTATTTGAAAAATCAGATATTTTGTTCGAGGATATTGAAAAAGATTATTCAGAATACAAAGTGAGAAAAGCTACGAGAGATATTATTGAGATTGCCCGTATCGGGAATAAATATTTTGATGAGACTCAACCTTGGAAAACTGTGAAATTAGATAAAGCAAAGGCAAATGAAACATTATTTGTTTGTGCTGAATTACTTCGCAAGATTTCTATCGTTTTTTCTCCCATTATACCGAAAAGTATGAACAAATTGCGAGAAATACTTAAGTTAACTAAGGAAATAGATTGGGATTCATTACAAACTAAAATTTGTGAATACAATATTGGAGAAGTAAAACCTCTTTTCCCAAAAATTCAGGATGATGAGATAAAATATCAGAATGAATTACTTAATAAAATTGAAAATGAGAATGTTGAATTAGAGCACAAAGATGAAATCGAATTTGATGATTTTATGAAAATGGAACTTAGAATCGCTGAAGTTATCAAAGCAGAATCAATAAAAAAATCAAAAAAATTACTCAAAGTGGTTTTGAAAATTGGCAACGAAACAAGGCAAGTGATTGCGGGGATTTCGCAATTCTACAAACCGGAAGATTTGATTGGGAAAAAAGTAGTTGCTTTGTTCAACTTAAAACCCCGAAAAGTTATGGGAATAGAATCTCAAGCAATGATTCTTTCTGCTGAAGAAAACGGAAAACTTTCGGTTCTAATCCCGGATAGATCAGTTTCTACTGGAAGTGAAATTAGGTAATCCAAATAATTCTGTTTGTGAAATCTCGAATATGAAACTTTAATTAAGAATAAGACTTAAATCGCAATGACCGAAGAGAATGTGATTCGAGAATTATTCGAGTATGTCATCATTCTCGCATACTCATTACCATTCGTTACGAAGCAAGTTTGATTAAGTTTCATCTTGCACAAAACGATTTTTAAGAATATAAATAAGGTGTGATATCAAAAGGCACAAACAGGATTGTTTGTGTTACAGATTAAAAAAAGGAAAAAGAAAAATGGGAGTAAGAAGAAAATCACGCGAAATAGCAATTCAAACCCTTTATTCTCTTGATTTTGCAGAGAAAAATGAATTTTTGCAAGAACTTGGATGGATATTTCTTTATAAAGCAAATATGGATAACATTATGTTGGATCAAAAAATAAAAGAAGGGACAAGAATCTATGAATTTGCTGAGTTTCTTCTCAAAAATTCTATCCAAAATATTATCAAAATAGACGAAGAGATTGCCAAGAATTCTCAAAATTGGAGCATGGAGCGACTTGCCTTGCTAGACAAAAGCGTTCTTAGGATTGCGATTGGTGAAATATTATTTACAGACACACCTCATACAATCATAATGAACGAGGCTATTGAGATTTCCAAAAAATTCTGTTCCGAAGGATCAGGTAAATTTATAAATGGGATATTAAATGCAATCAGCAAAAATAAAGTGTAGTATCGGTATAATCGCTTACAATGAAGAAAAAATAATCGGTAAACTCCTGAAATCTTTACAGGAACAAAAGCTTGAAAAAGTTATTATTGATGAAATTATTGTTGTTTCCAGTGCTTCTACGGATGATACTGATAAAATAGTAAAAAGCTTTTCTGAAGATGATGATAGAATAAAATTAATTGTTGAATCAGAGCGAAATGGAAAATCTTCAGCGATAAATAATTTCATAAAACATTCTCAAAATGAAATCTTAATTATAGAAAGTGGTGATACTATTCCAGCAGCAAATACTGTAGAGAAAATGATTTCAGCATTTTCTGACGAAAATATTGGAATGACTGGAGGAAGACCAATTCCGGAAAATAGAGCAAATAATTTTATTGGCTACAGTGTAAATCTTCTTTGGAAATTACATCATAAAATGGCTTTGATCTCACCAAAGTTAGGTGAAATGATAGCTTTTCGCAAAATTTTTGATGAAATACCGATTGAAAGTGCTGTTGATGAAGCCAGCATAGAATCGCAAATTACTTCTGCCGGATTACAAAAAAAATATATACCTGAAGCAATTATACATAATAAAGGACCCGAAACAATAAAAGATTTTATCAAACAAAGAAGACGAATTGCTACCGGACATATCTGGCTAAAAGATTCTACCGGATATAAAGTTAGCTCAATGAATTCCTCTCTTCTTCTTAAACTTATGTGGGAAGAAATTGTGACAAATCCGTCCCTGATCTTTTACCTTCTTGGAACATTGATATTAGAACAAATCAGTAGAATTCTCGGTTGGATCGATTATAAAATATTGAAAAAAAATCCATTTAAATGGGATATGGTTCAATCTACAAAAAATATGAAATATAAATGATGAACAAAATCTCAAAATACAAAACACAAAAAACAAATAAATAACAATGATCAAAATTTCAAATTCATAATAATAAAAACATTAACTTGTTTGTTATTTCCTAAGGAACCATAAATTATATGCTAGAAATTTTACCGAAAATTATTTTTTACAAATTTTTCAGAACTTTTGGTTTTCCCAAAATGTTACCGATGAACTACACGATCAGTTTACTGTATGAATGTAATTCCAGATGCAGAACCTGTAATGTTTACAAGAAAAAGGCTAAAAACTTATCTTTGGCTGAATATAAAAAACTGTTTAGAAATATAGGAAAATCTCCATATTGGATTACCTTGAGTGGGGGAGAGCCTTTTCTACGAAAAGATATTGTGGAAATTTGCAAAATTATTTATAATTATTCCAGACCCAAGATTATAAATATTCCCACAAATGGAATTTTGACAAAAAGAATTGTAGAGAACGTTTCAGATATAGCGAAAATCTGTGTGAAATCCCAGATAATTATTAACTTATCAATTGATGCGATTGGAAAATATCACGATAAGATCAGGAACGTTCCCGGAAATTACAGAAAGGTAATTAATACATTTAACGAATTGAAAAAACTTCCCCATAAAAATTTGTCAGTTGGAATCCATACTGTGATTTCACAATTAAATGTAGATAAATTTGCTTCGATATCAACTGCTTTAATAGCTCTCAAACCAGATTCTTATATTACTGAAATCGCTGAAGAAAGGGTTGAGCTTGGCACAATGGGAAAAAACATTACTCCTTCAAAATTAGCTTATAAATCGGCAGCAGATTTTCTAATTCACCGTATTAAACATCAACATTTTACAGGAATGAACAAAATTACTCAAGGGTTTCGTATAGAATATTATAATTTTGCAAAAAAAATCCTGCGTGATAAAGAACAGGTTCTCCCTTGCTATGCCGGAATTGCTTCTGTTCAAATTTCTCCGGATGGAGATTTGTGGTCGTGTTGTATAAAAGCAAAATCTATGGGAAATCTTAGAGAAGAGAATTTCGATTTCCGCAAAATCTGGAATAATGAGCAATTTTCCGAAGAACGCCGTTCCATAAAAAATAAGGAATGTTATTGTCCTTTGGCGAATGCAGCTTACACAAATATGCTGATGAATTTTCCGACTTTGTTTAAAGTTTTATTTAGATTATTGAAAATGAGATAGGATTTTATGAATTTAGATTTAATCGCCCATTCCAGTTCTTTTAAGAGCAATTTTGTTTATACGGATTTTTTTATTAATCAGGATTGTAATGTCTTATTACTCACTTATAATCCAGAAAAATCTAAGTTTTTAGATGAGATCAATTCTCATATCGTTAATTCTATCATAGATTTAAAGGTTGATGAAATTCCTCAGGAAAATATTACTGATTGTTTGAAAGAGTATTTTATAAGCCTTAATTGGCAACTCTATTCAAAATTTAAAAGACAGCAAACCAAAGAGTTTGGAACTTCGTTACTATTGTGTATTACTTTGAATAAAAAAGCTTACATTGTGCAATTCGGCAGAATTTTATGTGGAAAAACCGAGAATAGTAATTTTGAAATGATCGGAAATGATTGGGAAAATTTCTTTGTGAAATCTATGGATGAGATTTTTTTATTGGGATCTCGTGATGAAAACATAAATGTAAAAATTCACGAAACAATGATCAATATAAATTCTTTCTTATTTGCAATTCCAGCTTTTATTGCTCAAAAAATATCTCAAGAAAAATCTGAAAACACTAACAAAATTGAATCAATTCAAGAATATGCTCGTAAAGAAAAATTCCCTTTCTTTATCATAAAATCCGGTTTTATCAAAAAATCTCATAAAATCTGGTTCAAAAGTAATCGTAAAAGATTTGTTGCCGGTTTAATGCTTTTTGTGATTATAATTTCAACACTTTATGTTTTTTATGGTAAAAATTGGTTGGCTGATCAGCAAAATATTCTCAAAGAGAGAAATAAAGAATTTGTTCGTAATGATTTGCTAAAAACAGTAATTGAAACTCAGGAAATATTAAATTCTACTTTTCAAGAAATATATGAACTAAATCTTTTTCCAAACAAAAAATTACAAGCAGTTTCACTTTGGGAAAAAGATTTTCAATACGATTTTATCCAATCTCCACTTTTTGATATGCACAATCTCTATCTCACTTTTGAGTATCATTTTATTGTTTTGAGGAAAAAGAGTGATCATATTAAATGGGAAAAAGATTTTACTGCAAAGATAATTAATATTGAATTATTAGATGCGAATAGATTGCTCATTGTTACTTCCGATGGACAGATTAATTGTTTCAATAGAGAAACCGGCTTTGAGATTTGGCAGAAAAAATGTGATTTTCCTCAAGATATTTCTGATAGAAAAAATATGATTCATCAAATTTCGTTGGAAAAATTTAAGCAACTTGATAATAGTATGATAGTTATCCCAAATAAAAATTCGATCTCTTTTATGAACTTGATGAATGGTGAACTTATCTTTAAATATGAAAGTGAAAACGAAATAAAATTTATTTCAGAATATGATATGTTGGAGCGATCATTGTATCTTATCGAAGGAGAAAAAATCATTCAGATAAAACTGGATGTAAAATTATCATGACAAAAATTTCAGAAACATCATACAAAAACATTAATTTCTGCATTCGCTGTGGAAAAAAATTAGTAATTGAAACCGATCGAGAAAATAAATTACGACCAAGATGTGAGAGTTGTGGATGGATTTATTACAAAAACCCAATTCCGGCTGTTGCTTGCGTAATATTTAATAAAAAAAATGAATTACTCATTATTAAACGTAAAGTTGAACCGAAATCTGGAGAATGGGCTTTGCCAAGTGGATACATGGAAATTTACCAAAATCCGCAACAAACTGCAATTGCTGAAATGCAAGAAGAAACCGGATTAATTGGGGAAGTTGATCAATTCTTAGATTTTTATTTTGGTTATTCTCCAATTTATGAGAGAATTATATCATTTGGTTTCCTAATGAGGATAATCGGAGGTGAGCTTTGTGCAGGAGATGATGCTGCCGAAGCATGCTTTGTCCCGTTGGATAAATTACCGGAAATTGCCTTTGATGCCCATAAACATTATATTAACTTGGCGAAGAATTTAGCCGCTGATTAAGAAAAGATTCAGGAAAAAATTTAGCCACGGACTAACACGGACTAAAATTGTCAGAATTTGGATTTATGGGATTCTAAGATTTATAGGATTAAAAAAAAGGATTCAATATGATTGAAAAAATAAATGACGATTTGACATATAAAATAATCGGTTGTGCAATGAAAGTTCATAGTACTTTAGGTAATGGTTTCCAAGAAGTGATTTATCAAAGAGCCTTAGCAATAGAGATGGAAAAACAAGGATTATCTTTTACGAGAGAATCAGAAATACCATTATTTTATGATGGAATCTCAATAGGAAGTAGAAGAGTGGATTTTTTAGTTGAAGATAAAGTATTAGTAGAATTAAAAGCACTGGTGAAACTTGAAGATGTGCATTTAGCTCAAGGTTTGAATTATCTTGTTGCTTACAAAATTGATAAAGGATTATTGATAAATTTTGGTGCCCAGAGTCTCCAAGTGAAAAGATTGCGAACTCCCAAAAATAAGCCAACTTCCAGAATCCCAAAAATCTAATAATCATACAAATCCAAATTCAGACAGAATAGGGAAAAGTCCGTGACAAAAAGAATTAATGTTAAGAGGAAAAAATGGAAATAAATAAATTATACAACCCGAAAGAGATTGAAAAAAAATGGTACAAATATTGGAATGATAAGGGGTTTTTCAAAGCTAAAATTGATAAAAACAAAAAACCTTACACAGTTCTCATTCCACCACCGAACGTAACAGGAATTCTGCACATGGGACATGTTTTGAATAATACTTTGCAAGATGTTTCTATCAGATACAAACGGATGACCGGTGTTCCAACTTTGTGGATTCCCGGTGTGGATCATGCGGGAATTGCAACTCAAAATGTTGTGGAAAAAGAGCTTGCTAAAGAAGAAAAAACAAGGCACGATGTTGGTAGAGAAGATCTCGTAAATCAAATCTGGAAATGGAAAGATGAAAAAGGTGGAAAAATCATTGAGCAATTGAAGCAACTTGGTTGTTCGTGCGATTGGAGCAAGCAAAGATTCACAATGGATGAAGTACTTTCCGATTCTGTCAAAGAAGTGTTTATCAGGCTTTATAAAAAAGGATTGATCTACAAAGGAAAACGAATAATAAATTGGTGTCCACGTTGCGTAACAGCTCTGGCAAATGATGAAGTGGAGCATGAAGATGAAACCGGAAAACTTTGGCATATTCGCTATCCATATCAAGATGGAACAGGTTTTGTCGTTGTTGCCACAACCAGACCGGAAACAATGTTAGGTGATACGGCAGTTGCAGTAAATTCTCAAGATGAGAGATATAAACATCTTATTGGAAAGGAACTTAAGCTTCCTTTAACCGATAAATACGTTCCAGTGATTTCAGATGAATACGTTGATAAAAAATTTGGAACCGGTTGTGTGAAAATTACTCCTGCTCATGATCCGAACGATTATGAAGTTGGCTTGCGACATAATCTGGAACAGGTTATTGTGTTGGACGAACATGGAATTATGAATTTTGCAGCCGGAAAAGATTTTGAAGGAATGGATCGCTATAAAGCTCGTAATAAAATTGTAAAAATGTTGCAAGAGCAAAATCTTATAGAAAAAATTGAAACACACGAACATGCAGTTGGGCATTGCTACCGTTGTGAAACCGTGATTGAGCCTTATCTTTCAGATCAATGGTTTGTAAAAATGAAACCTCTCGCTGAAAAAGCAATTGAAGTTGTGAAAAACGGTGAGATAATATTTCAGCCGGAGCGTTGGACAAAAGTGTATTATCATTGGATGGAAAATGTGCGGGATTGGTGTATTTCCCGTCAAATTTGGTGGGGACATCGCATTCCGGCTTATTATTGTGAACATTGTAATGAAATTGTAGTTGCCAAAGAAACGCCTGAAAAATGTCCAAAATGCGGGCATCATACTTTTAATCAAGATGAAGATGTGTTGGATACTTGGTTTTCCAGTTGGCTTTGGCCCTTTTCTACAATGGGTTGGCCCAATGAAACCGCTGAATTGGAATATTTTTTACCAACTAATCTTATTGTTACAGCTCCCGGAATTATTTATCTCTGGATCGCTCGCATGATCATGGCTTCTTTAGAATTTACTGGGAAAATCCCCTTTGATACTGTTCTCTTACACGGAATGGTTTTAGATGAAAACGGCACGAAAATGAGCAAATCTCTGGGAAATTCTCCTGATCCTATTGATATTATCGAAAATGTGGGAGCTGATGCACTACGTTTTAGTATGATCTATAATACTCCCAAAGGTCATGATAGTTACTATTCGGAAGCTATTTTGGAGAGTGGTAGAAATTTTGCAAACAAAATCTGGAATGCTTACCGCTACATTATGATGAATGCCGAAAATATTAAGGGTTCACTTGCCAAAGAAGATTTGGAATTAGAATTAGCTGATAAATGGATTTACAGTCGGTTGAATCAAGTTATCAAAGAGATTACCGTAAATTATGAGAAACTACGCTTCAATGATTCTGCTCGAATTCTTATTGATTTTATCTGGAAGGAATTTTGTTCATGGTATTTGGAACTTTCCAAAGATCGTATTTATGACGATTCAAATCCAAAAAGACAGCAAACTGCAAAATTCATTTTGTTGGATATATTGCAAACTTCTATGAGATTACTTCATCCAATTATGCCTTTTATTTCAGAAGAAATCTGGCAAAGTGTAAAAAATTATATTCCTACTGATGAGGAATCTTTGATTATTGCCGAATTCCCAATATGTGATGAAAATCTTATCAATGAAAATATTCACAAAGAGATGAGCTTGATTCAAGAACTTATTACAGCTATCCGTAATTTGAGAAAACAAGTTAATCTATCTCCAGCTATTGAAATCGAGATTGCTATAAAATTAGGAGATAATTCTCAAAAAAACTTAATAGAAAATTATAAAAAATACTTTACTAAATTGGCTAAAGTAAGCTCATTTGCATTTATTGAAGAAAAAGAAAAATTAGCTTCATCAATTGCATCTGTTGTAAAAGATATTGAAATATATTTACCTTTGGAAGGATTAATTGATCTTGAAAAAGAAAGAGAAAAATTACAAAAACAGATTGGAAAATTAGAACTTGAATTGAAGAAAATCTCAGGGAAATTGAATAATGAAAAATTCATTTCAAAAGCACCGGAAAAAATTATCCTTAAAGAAAAAGAAAAATATGAAGAAGTAAAAGTGAAATTGGATAAAATTGTGGAGTTGTTAAGAGGATTGGAAAAATAATGAATAATGAATAATCGAACAACATGTATTAATATTATTCATTATTAGTTATTCACTAAAAAAAAGAAGAAATAATGAAAAAGTTTTTTAGAATTATGTTTTGGATATTTGTAATTGGAAGTATAATATGTTTTTATAAGAAAAATCCACATCTAATAAGGATGACAGTTTCGTAAAATATTCGCAAATGGAAATTGAAGAAATAGTTAATAGTGAATATTTCTAATATTCTTTTCTTTTCTTTTCACTATTCATTATTAGTTATTCACTAAAAAAAAGGAGGAGTTATGAAAAAGTTTTTTGGATTTGTATTTTGGGTTGGATTGATTGGCGGAGGATTCTATTTTTATAAAAAAAATCCTCATCTAAGAGAGTATTGCAAGCTAATCACAGATAGAATAAGTGAGATAATTTCACAACATCATTGTTCTTCGCCCCAAGAAAAAGTTGAAGAAGAGGAATAAAACCTTGTTTAAAAAGTCTAAACAAAAGACTCATGCAACGATGAAGAAACGGATTCAATAATTTATTGAATCCGTTTCGTTATTTGGAGTTTTTTTTGATATCTAAACTAGTATTCATATTATAGAACACTCATAGATATATAATTTTTAATCACTCATTAAAATTATTACTTTCATGTAAATATGAATATTTATTACGGGTTTTCCTATTTCAAAAGCAACATTTTTTTTATTTGAATTGTAGAAGCAGATTTCAATCTATAGAAAAATACTCCTGAACCTACTTTGTTTCCGAAATTATCTTTTCCGAGCCATTCTATGGAATGATTACCATTTTCAAATACAGAATAGGTTTTTACGATTTGTCCTTTGGAATTATAAATATTTAGTTGAGCAGTTTCATTTTCTTTTACTGAGAAATTGATTGTAGTTTTGGGATTGAAAGGATTTGGATAAGCAACTTGTAAAAGTGTTTCATTTGGTAATTCAGGCATTTGGTTGTTATCTTCTAAAGTTATTGAAATAGGTCCAAAAAATTCAGTATTTCCACCAAGATCAACACTTTCTAACCAAAAAAAATATACTTGTTCATATTCTACGTTTTCATCACAATAAGAATAATTACTTCCGGTTGTTGTGTTTTCTGCTTCGAGAATTGTTGAATTTAGTTTGAAAGAGCTGTTTATATCGCTTTCTATACTTCGATAAACATTGTAACCATAAAGATCTGTTTCAGATTGGGTTGTCCAATTGATCTGAGCAAAATCTGCTTGGGTTTGGATTGCTGTGAATGAGGAGAGTTCGACAGGGAGAGGATTATCTGACAAACCCCAACTTGGATCATTTGCGTCATCAGATCCTGTGCTTCCTAGTTGTCCGTTATTGCCATTTCCGGAAAAATCAAAAACTGTTTGTCCAGAACCCTCATCAAATTTCCAATAACCAATAAGATTAGACCAATTTGGATGAGTCATATTAAGTGGTCGATCCATCCAAGATTGGATATTTGCCTGATCAATTGCTGTATTCCAAATGCGGATTTCATCAAGATTTCCACTCCAATAAGATCCAAGGAAGTCATTCTGAGTTGCTCCTATGTAATAATTATTCCCAGCTCCAAGATCGTTAAAGTAATATGCATTATAAATAGGATTTCCTGCTCCAAGATATGTTACCATTTCAATACCATCCACAAATATTTTAGGTTTAATGCCATCCTGTACACAGACAATATGATGCCACTCACCTAAATTAATAACACTGCCGGTGCGATAATAGTATTTGATTATACCTTCAGTTTTAATAAAATATCTAATTATTCCCTGATAAATATTTAATGAAAAATAATTTTCCTGATTACGTCCAATACCAAGAATAGTGCGATAATTAGTTGCATTTAGATAAACCCATGATTCAATAGAGCCTGTTGTATTTGTAATTAAATCATTTTCGATGAGAGATATATCAACATAATCAGTTCCATCAAAATTGAGATCATAATTCTGTGCAAAAACTGTACTGCATAACAAAACTAATGAGATAATAATTAAATGCTTTTTCATAATTTCCTCCTAATTTTAAAAGCAACATTTTCTTAATTTGAGTTGTAGAAGCAGATTTCAATCTATAGAAAAATACTCCTGAACCTACTTTATTACCGATATTATCTTTACCGAACCATTCTACTGAATGATTACCATTTTCAAATACAGGAAATGTTTTTACAATTTGTCCTTTGACATTATAGATCAATAATTGAGCTGTTTCGTTCTCTTTTACTGAGAAATTTATTGTTGTTTTGGGATTGAATGGGTTTGGATAAGCAGCTTGTAACAAAGTTTTATTTGGTAAATCGGGAATTTGATTGTTATCTTCCAATGTAATAGAAATAGGTCCGAAAAATTCAGTATTTCCACCAAGATCAACGCTTTCTAACCAATAAAAATAGACTTGTTCATATTCCACATTTTCATCAGTGAAAGAATAATCGCTTCCGTTTGGAGTATTTTCAGCCTCTAAAATTGTTGAATTTAGTTTGAAAGAGTTATTTAATTCGCTTTTTATATTTCGATAAACATTATATCCGTAAAGGTCTGTTTCTGATTGAGTTGTCCAATTGATTTGAGCGAAATCTGCAGAAGTTTGAATTGCGATGAATGATGATAGTTCTACTGGGAGAGGGTTGTCAGAAATTTCCCAACTTGGATCATCACTTAATGGGTTTCCTGTACTTCCTAATTGACCATTATTCCCATTTATAGATGAATCAGAAACAGTTTGTCCAGCTCCTTCATCAAATTTCCAATAATCTGCAAGGTCACTCCAATATGGATGAGAAGCATTTAGGGGTTGATTCATCCATGATTGTATTGTTAATTGATCTACAGCAGCATTCCAAATCCGTATTTCATCGATATTTCCATCCCAGAAGAAGGAATATGTTAAGTATGAATTACTCCACCCAACTAATAGACTTCCATTAAAGACCAATTCTCCAGTGTATGTGGTTTGTCCTTCTAATATTCCATCCATATATAACTTAAAAGAATTCCCTGTTCGGGTAAGAGCAAGATGATGCCAGTTTCCATCACTATAATCTTTGTTTACAATAATATTGGGAATACCTGTTCACATCCAATAAACCCAAACATTAGGAACGCCTGTATAGCTCAAGTCATCAAAGTCAAAAGAGAGGTTGCTTTCTGTCAATCCATTGAATGTCAAAGCATGTCCACGAGCTGCATCTCTTTTAAAAAACCAAAAGCTAACTGTAAAATTATCTGTGCCAAAACTATAAGAAGGATGATTAGGGATTTCCACATAATCATCTATCCCATCAAAATCTAACATAAAATTTTGGGCAAAAAGAATAGTACATAATAAAATCAATGAGACTATAATAAAATGCTTTTTCATAAATTCCTCCTATTTTAAAAGCAACATTTTTTTAATTTGGGTTGTAGAAGCAGATTTCAATCTATAGAAAAATACTCCAGAACCCACATCGTTTTCATTTTCATCTTTTCCAAGCCAATTGATTGTATGAGTACCATTTTCAAATACTGGATATGTTTTCACGATTTGTCCTTTAGCGTTATAGATTATTAGTTGAGCTGTTTCATTTTCTTTTACCGAGAAATTGATTGTTGTTTTTGGATTGAAAGGATTTGGATAAGCAGATTGTAAAAGTGTTTCATTTGGTAATTCTGGAATTTGGTTATTATCTTCCAAAGTTATTGAAATGGGACCAAAAAACTCAGTATTTCCACCAAGATCAACACTTTCTAACCAATAATAATAGATTTGTTCAAATTCCACGTTTTCATCAGTGAAAGAATAATCACTTCCGGTTGGAGTATTTTCGGCTTCGAGAATTGTTGAATTGAGTTTGAAAGAACTGTTTATTTCACTTTCTACATTTCGATAGACATTATAACCATAAAGATCTGTTTCCGATTGAGTTGTCCAATTGATTTGAGCGAAGTTTGCTTGAGTTTGAATTGCTGTAAATGAGGAAAGAACTACAGGTAGAGGATTATCTGATAATCCCCAACTTGGATCGTTTCCGTCGTAAGCTCCTGTGCTTCCGAGTTGACCATCGTTTCCATTTCCGGAAGAATCTCCTGCTACTTGTCCAGAACCTTCATCTAATTTCCAATATCCAACGAGATCACTCCAGTTTGGATGAGTATCATTCAGTGGTTGATTCATCCAAGTTTGAATTGTTGTTTGATCAAGAGCAGCATCCCAAATTCGTATTTCATCTAACTTTCCGTTTAAGTATGTATTTGATAATTTTCTTCCTTCGACTCCGAAATGTAAAGTTTGTGTTGTAGGATTTGCTAAAAAACCACCGGATGTAGTTTGAGAATCAAGAATACCATCAATATAAAATTTAATTGTAGTTTCCGTATGGGTAAGTACTACATGTTGCCATACTCCTGTAGAAAGTGATGAAATAGAATTTAAATTTGGACTTTGACCACTATTTCCTGAAATATATCTGAGACAATGATTGGTTTGAGAATGATAAATTTCATATTGAGGAGTAAATCCACCATAATTCCCACCTTTTGTTACAAAGTTTGGAATACCGGTCAATGAAGCTGGATTAATCCAAAATTCAACTGTTAATTCACTTGGATTTAATGCTGGATTATCTGGTATTTCAATCCAATCAGTTCCTCCGAAATTGAGATCATAATTCTGTGCAAAAACTGTACTGCTAAATAATACTAACATAATTAAAACAATGTGTTTCTTCCCTAAAAGTGTAGGGGATTTTTTCTCTTAAACATAACGTCCTCCATTTTTTTCTTTATCTTTTTCTCTTCGTTCTCATAATTCATAAATTTTCTTGCTCTATTTTTTTTTAGAAGAAAGATAATAGCAATTATCAGCACTGCCGATAGTATTATTATTACCGAATATTCTAAATTATGTAAAATTATATCACTCATAATTCCTCGCAAAAACTTAGAAAAATAGTGAATAGTAAATTCAAAATTATTCACTATTCACTATTAGTTATTCACTGTTTTACTTCATCATTATCATTTTTTGAACTTTAGAAACATTTCCAATTTGGAGTTTGTAGAAATAAATGCCTGAACCGTAGGAAGTTGCATTCCATTGATAATTGTGTTTTCCTGATTCAAAATCTTTGGATACCAAAACTTGACCTTTGATATTGAATATTGATAAAGAACCTGTTTCACCATTTTTAATATCAAATTCTATGGTTGTGGAAGGGTTAAATGGGTTGGGAAAGTTTTTCAGAGAAATTTGAGGAAGTATTACATTTTCACTTTCATTAACTTCACCATAAGTGGTAGTATCTCTATGATAATTTTCCCACTCGCGGGTTTCGTTCCATTGATAAATCAATTTTTCAATCATTAAATCGTTTTCATAAGTGTAATATGTATCTTCAAAATTCACCCATTGATCATTATCCCATTCTCGTTCAAATTCTTGAATTTCATGCCACTCAGCATCATAAGTATATGCAGAATGTCTGTAATCTAACCACATTTGTGAATTCCAACCTTGTTCAAGTTGTTCCAATAAATGGTGATTTCCATCATAAGTATAAGTCCTTTTTTCATCATTAAGCCAGTTTCCTTCTTCCCAGATCAAATCTAATTCTTCAATACGATCTTCCCCATTGTATGTATTGATATCCTTGTTGTCATTGACCCAATTATTTTGTTCAAAATCCCATTCTTCAGTTAGGAGTTCCATAAGAAGAGTACCACTCCAAGTGAAGGTCATTTGCATCATGTTTGTCCATACACCTGCAATATTTGCCTGGATAAGAGAATAAGTAGGTTGCCCTTGAGCGTTATAAGAAGTAATGAAAATAGCAGCATCCATCCAAACCTGATTTACAGCATCCCACATTTGCACAAGTGTTTCAAGAGGCCAGCCATATTCATTATTAGTAATTGAATAGTGCATCTGGTTTACCCATGACTCATTCTGCCATATTTGGGCAAGTAACTCTGAATAAAAGCCCTCATCATTATAATTATAAGTATGAAGTTGATCATTTACCCAACCTTCGTTTTCCCAATTTTGATACAAAACTTCCATTACAACTTGATCTCTGGAATCTCTTGCAACTTCTCTTGCTTTTTCATTAATTTGCATTAAATCTTCAATTGTGTAATCTTGGAAAATTACCTCTTTTAAATTCATTGCCTGAGCAACTACTACAATTAACAAAATACTGATTAGAATTACCTGCTTTTTCATAATACTCTCCTTTTTATTTTTATGAAACAGAATTTTTCTGTTCCATTTTTTATTTATTTTCAATTACATATTTTATAAGCGAAAGTTATGCCAGATGAAATTTAAAATAAATCAAGAGATGTATCCTATTGAAATCTATAAAGTTAGGAATTATATAAAAAACATTAAATAAGGTGATGATTTTTGAAATTGTCTTGTATATGAGAATAATTGTCTTGGAAATGAGAAAAGATGGGGGAGATTGGTAAGAGGAGAAAGTTGAAAGTTACAAGTTAAAAGAAGAAAGTTGAAAGTTAAAAGGAGAAAGGGGATAGGAACGAGATAGGCTTTTATTTGTCTTGTTCGTACCTATTTATTCTAACTAATCTTAAATTTTTCCAGTTTTTTATAAAATTGGCTTCGGCTGATTCCCAGAAATCCAGCTGCATCAGATTTATTATTATTTGCTTTTTTAAGAGCTCTTTTTATGATTTTAATTTCAGCTTTTGCAGTAAAATTTTCCAAAAGCAGGTCTTCAGTATCAGAAGTTCGTATATTTTTTAAAATAAGATGATCAGGTTCTATAATATCAGAATCTGTCAATAGAACTGCACTTTTAATCACGTTTTTCAATTCTCTGATATTACCGGGCCAAGGATAATTTAGAAGAAGGTTCATTGCATCACCAGAAAATGCATTTATTTTTCTATCATATTGTTTAGTAATCTCTTGCAAGAAAAAATTTGCAATCACAGGAATATCAGTTTTTCTTTCGTTTAAGGTTGGTAAATCAATTTTAAATTCATGAATACGATAAAACAAATCTTCCCGAAATTTTTCAGTGCGAACATCTTCATAAATATTTTTATTGGAAGCTGCAATAATTCTAATATCAATTTTTATCGGATTTTCATCACCAAGTCTTTGAATCTCTTTTTCTTGCAAAGCACGAAGGAATTTGGGTTGCATACTCAGTGGTAAACTATTGATCTCATCTAAAAACAGTGTTCCTTTATTAGCTAATTCAAATTTTCCTTTTTTATCATTCATCGCTCCGGTAAACGCTCCTTTTTTATGACCAAAAAGTTCACTTTCAAAAAGTGTTTCCGGAATAGATCCACAATCAACAGTTATAAATGGGAATTCACTGCGATTACTACTTTTGTGAATCATCCGAGAGAATAGTTCTTTCCCTGTTCCGGTTTCTCCTTCTAAGAATACGGAAATATCAGTTTTGGAAACTCTCTTGATGAACTTCAACATATTTTGTAAAGCTTCACTGTTTCCCATCATTTTTTGAATATCAATTTCTTGATTTTCGGAAGTATTTATCACTTTGAGAGCATTTTGAGCAACTTTTATGATTTCCTCTTTATCAAAAGGTTTTGTGAAAAAATCATAGGCTCCAAGTTTTATGGCAGTTACAGCTTTGCGTACTTCTCCGAAAGAAGTAATCATAATCACAATAATTGATTCATCAATTTGTTTTATTCTTTTGAGAATTTGGAATCCATTCATATCAGGCAGTTGAAAATCCAGTAGAACAAGATGTGGTGGATTATTTTCTACTTCGCAAATTCCCTGTTTACCATTAATGACATACTTTGTAATGTAATTCTCATTTTTTTTAAATAGCTTTTGCAGAGTTAAACCAACTAACTTGTCATCATCAATTATTAATATTTTTTTTATCATTTGATATTTCTCCGGTTTGGGAAAGATAAGTGAAAGAATTTCTTACGATCCTTTCGGTAAACTAAAATGAACAGAAGTCCCTTTCTCAAACTTACTTTCGATCCATATTCTACCATTATTTTTTTCGATAAATTCTTTACAAAGAACTAATCCAAAGCCTGTACCTTTTTCATTATTTGTTCCTGGACGAGATTGAATTTCATCTACTTTAAAGAGTTTTTCTAACTGATCGTTGTTCAATCCAATACCATTGTCAGAAACTGTAATTTGAACATTGTTATCTGCAATAGTATTACTGATTGCTATTTCTCCACCAGAATTAGTAAATTTTATCGCATTGGAAATCAAATTTTGTAGAACGGAGTAAACCATATTTTTATCAGCAAAAACAGTACATCTACCTATTATAGAACTCAGTTCAATATCCTTAATCTTTGCTTTTGCTTTAGAAATTTCTAAAACTTCGCTAATCATTCGGGAAATATCGAATTGTTGAGGATTATGATGAATTCTTCCAATTTGGATTCGTGCCCATTCCAGCAGGTTTTCCAGAAATCTATAAAGATTTTCTACTGAAATTTTTATTTCATTTGCTATCATTGAAATTTCTTTTTTATCTAATTCTTCAATATCAGAAAGTAATTCTGTTCCCATTTGCAGGGATGTGAAGGAATTTTTCAGATCATGAGAAATAATGGAGAAAAATCTATTTCTGGTCTTATTCATAATTTCCAGTTCATTTTTCTGTTTTCGAATAATTTTATCAGATTTCTTCAATTCTTGAAGTGCAAATTTCTTAAGACGATATTGATTATAAATTAGAACCATTGATATAAAAATAATAAGCAGAATTATGATTAAAAAGTTTCTTAATGATTTATGTCGAGAAATTGTCAGCTCGTTAAATTCATTTTTTTGTGTGAGAATCTGGTTCTCTTTCTCTTTTTTTTCGGTTTGATAAAGCGTTTCCATTTCGATTATTTGTTTACTTTTTTCACTACTGAAAATACTATCATTTATAGTTTTGAATTTTTTGAAGAATTCTAATGCTTTTTTATATTGTCCTAATTTTTCATAAATTGAAGAAAGTTGCAGATAAGCATTTCTTTCTTCTGATAAAGAGCCGATTTCTTTGGCAATTGTTAAGCTTTTTTTTGAAAATTCCAGTGATTTTCCATATTTTTTTTGTGAACTATAGATTGTAGAAATGCTATTTGCTAAATCGGAAATTTGTTGTTTATCTCCCAATTCTTTGTTTAATTTTAATGATTTCTGATAATATTTCAAAGCCGTATCTAAATTTTTCTGATGTAAGAAGACATTGCCAATATTTTGCATACAGATAGCAATACCGGATTTATCATTCAAATTTTCAAATATTTGAAAAGATTTTTGATAATATTCTTTTGCTAATTCATAATCTTTTTTGCTAAGGTAAACATTTCCAAAATTAAGGTAACACGAAGCAACTCCGTTTTTATAACCTGCTTCTTCCCGAATTTCCAATGATTCTTGAAAATACTGTAAAGCTTTATCATATTCCCCTTGATACTCGTAAATATTGCCGATTTTATTGTAAGAGGATGACATCCCAATCCTATTTCCGCTTTCTTGGTCAATTTTTAATGATTTTTGGAAATTTTCAATTGCTTTGTCGTAAACATCCGTATCTTTATAGATTAGACCTAAGTTGTAATAACATACGGAAATTCCATCTAAACTGTTCAATTGCCTAAAAATAGTAAGAGCATTATTGAAACTATTTTTAGCTTCTTCATAATTACTTTGGCGAATATTTATAGTTCCAAGGTTTGAATAATTACTTGCAATTTCAATTTTATCGCTTGTTTTTTCTGCTATCTCCAATGATTTATGATAATTTTCTTTCGCTTTTTCATACATTCCCTGATCAGCGAAAATATGCCCAATATTACTTATACATTTTGTCATATTACTTGTATCATTAAACTCTTTATATATTTCCAAAGCTTTCTGAAAAAAATCTAATGATTTATCAAATTCTCCCAAATACAAGTGAACTACTCCAATAGTATTATAAGTAATAGACATTCGTTTTTTTTCATTTAAAGACTCAGATATTTCCAGCGATTTATGACAAAATACCAAAGCTTTTTTTAAATTACTCTGATATAAATAAATAGTTCCGATATTGCTGTAAGAATCGGAAATTTTTAATTTGTCTTTTAATTTACGGGATAAATCCAATGATTTTTGATAAAACTCCATTGCTTTTTTATATTTTCCGGTATGTTGGTAGAAAGAACCAATATTAGTATAACAGAAAACCACTAATCGTTTTACTGTTTTTGAATTTTTTGAACCTTCTAGATTTTCGGATAATTCTAATGCTTTTTCAAAGAAATACATCACAGTGTCAGGATTTACAGTTTTATAGGCATTGCCGATATCAAGATAGAGATGTATTTTGGTGGTGTCTTCTTTTGTTCTGTTTAATTTCTTAAATAGTTTTTCAATTTCTGTGTTTTTGGAAAAAAGTGTCAGTGAAAACAAAAGTGATAAAATAATTACAATTTTTTTCATATTATCCTTTAATAATTTTTGTTATTTTGAAATTTCTAATATTATTTATAATGTCAATAAATATAAATCTTCTTTCAAAATTATAAAGTTTTGACCTAAACGCTGAAAAGAGATTTTTACAATTGACAGAAGATCTTTTTATAAATTTGTGGAAATGAAAATTAAGAAAATCAAAATTACACGAGAGATTATGAAAAAAACTTTTTTAATATTATTTATGCTTATACCTTTAGTGATTTTTTCAAAAATTATAGCTGAAGTAGGAGATTATAAAATTACTTCATCCCAATTGCATTCAAAAATGCGAGAGCTTAGAAATATATATTCCAGTGAAGAACTATCTGAGAATGCTTTGAATACTCTGATAGAAGATTGCCTTTTGCTCGAATATGCAGCTCGAAATGAGATAAATGTTTCGGAAAAAGAGATTGAAACGTTTATGATAAGCCAACTTGGAGATCATCCATCCTTACAAACAGATGGAGTTTTTGATTATGAAAAGTACTTAAAGCTCTCTTCTTCTAAAAAAGGTGAAAAAATCTCAAATGAGATTAAAACAGATCTATTACAAAGTAAAAGCAAATCGCTGATTGAATCTACTTTTGAACTTGATGATGAATCTTTATTAGAACAATATTTTCTGGAACATGTAAAAATTGATATTAGTTACGCAGTTTTAGATGTAGAAGATATTTCAATTTCTATGGATTTAACACCGGAAAAAGCTTATCTTATTTTTGATGAAAACAAAGAAAAGATTCTTTCGGTTCCCAAAATTAATATTGAATTTGCTATAATCGAAAAAAAAACTTTTGAAAAGAAAGCAAAAGCGATTTCTAACAATAAAGTTATTGAACTTTCTATAAATGATACGCTATTCACAGAAACACAAATTGACAGTTTACAAAACCATTATATACAATTTTATCAGGATAGTCTTTCGAATGAATTTGCTTCCCGATTAATAAAAGATAAAGAAAATCAGGAATATGAAACACTCTTTTGGGAAACCGGTTTTGTGAATTCCTCTGAAGAATTAGGAAAACTTTTTCAAGAGAACAGCATTGTAGAAAAAGCATTTGATCAACCATTTAACAAGACTTCAAAGATTGAAACAAAAGAAGAAATAATTTTGTTTTCTTTAAAGGATTTCAAAGAACCTGAACCTTGCACTCTAAAAAATGATAGTAATAGAATTTGGAAATATTTTCTTCGATTTAATTCATTGCAGGAAACTAAGTTTGATAGAAAAAAGTATTTTGAAACCAATATTGATGAATACATTGTTCCTGTAGCTGTTATTACAGAAATTATACTCCCTACAAATTCAACAAATTTATTAAAGCAGATTAAGGAGCAGATTAAAAGTAATCTAAATAACGATAATGACTTAAAACAAATAATCAAATCTCATAAGCTAACTGCCTATAATAAAATAATTTATCTCAAAAGATATAAAAATGCTACAGCTCTATACGATAAAATATCACTTGCTATCCAAAATGGTAATGATCACGGTTTTCTAAAGAATGAATCGAAAGAAATTTTTTATAAATATACAACTCTCTTTCCTGAATTCATTCCCGATTATAATGATATTAAAGATCAAATTAAATCTTCGGTACAAAGAGGACAGATAGATACTTTGGGTTTCAAAAATTATTTTGATGAACATAAAAAGCGTTTCAAAACTTCGGATAGCCTTAGGATTGGAGGATTTGTCTCAAAAATAAATATTGATACTCTACACATTGAAGATGATGAAATTAAAGATTATTTTGACGGAAATAGGAAAAAATATATTCGCAAAAAATCTTTGAAATTTGATTATATTTTTTTAGAGGATATTAATAATAGAAATCTTATTGAAAATATTATGAATCTACGAAATTTTAGTACATTAAAAAATGCATTTAACCAAAAAGATTTGTTTCAAACCAATAATATAATTGAATATAATACACTTCCTGATACAATTGCAAATGTTCTAATGGAGATGGGAGAAAATGAATTGTCTCAATTTATTGAATATGGAAATGGATATGTTTTTTTACTAAAAGAAAAAGATTTTTCAGATGGTTTGTTATATTTTAGTGAAGTAAAAGATGAAATTGCAAAAAAGATGAAAACAGCAATTGCCGATAAAATTGCTGTTCAAAGAGCGAAAACAGTGTTTGACTCAAGTAGATATTTTTCGCATTGTTATAAATATGCTTCTGACGATGAAATTTTTAAAACAGAATTTCATGATGTGAATGAAAAATTTGAGATAATTGGATTTTTATCTGACAAAAAAGATTTTTTAAGATTATGGAATAATGAAAAATATAGTAGTATTCTAAAATTAGATAATGCTTATGCAGTTGTTTTTGTAATAAAAAAAAGTGTTTCTAAACAAATATCATACGAAGACGCAATTCCTTTGATAGAGGATATTTATCTTGCAGAAAATAGATTTGATATTGCCAGAAATTATTCAAATTATCTAAGAGATCGTTTAAAAAATGGTGATGATCCTGATTCTCTATTTCATTTTTTTGGTGGTTGGAAAAAATTAATAGATCTATCTTTGAAAAGTTCATTGCCAGATATTGAATATAGTTCAATAATTATGGAAGATGTGTCTAAACATGATGCAGATTATCTGAGTCCAGTTTTAAAAATATCTAAAAATCAATTATTTCTGTATCGGATTGATCGGAAGAATAAAATTTCAAAAACAGAATTTAATTTAGTTAAAAATGAATATAAGTTACAGGTTGTAGAGAGAAAATATAAAAATTGGATCAGTAATTTTCAATCAATTATAGGAGTAAAAATAAAATAATTCCTGATTTTATAAACTAATTTTCTAAATTTTTCCGAAAACGAGTTTTGGCAAAAGACTACTCTTCAGGCTGGATAGTTTAAAAAATATTTTCTATTTAAAAAATTTCGAGTTGTGCAATTAGAAATTTTGAGCATATTCTTTTTCTACATTTTTGGCTTAAAGAAAAAGTTAAAAGAAAAATACTTATAAAGAAACCCACGATTTTAATCGTGGGATAATCCAAAATTTTCCTTCCACGATTTTAGTCGTAAAGGAAAATAGACACTGAAAATAATAATTAGGGTGAATTTATGTGATAGTGTTTTAACGACTAAAGTCGGATATTGTTGTTACCGTATAACATTCCCACGATTAAAATCGTGGGTTTCTCAATCAAATTGGTCGAGAAATAAGTTTTTTCTCTCTTTTCAAACTGTTCGAAAAAATTCGGAAGGAAAAGGGAAATCAATTAAAGCATTGAAATGAAAACATATAAGCTAATTGCACAGGTCGAAATTTTTCTCATTATTCTATTATTTTCATGATGTTGTCTAACTTTGTGCTTTTGCGACTTTGCGAGACCTTTTTATTTTTTTACGATAACTTATCGGTAAGATTTATTTCGTAAATGTATAAATAAAAAGCACGTTATAAAATAATAAAGTCTCGTTCTCAATGACCCATTAAGGTTGGTTGGGAACGAGACATATAAAAGCTATACTAAGTTTTAGTGACTATCTCTATAATTTTTTAAAACCTCAAGAGCATAATCAATATCACTTTCGGTATGATCGGCATTTACTTGGAATCTGATCTCTTCCGAGCCTTTGGGAACCACTGGGAAATTTAAGCCTGTTCCGAGAACACCATTTTTCGTTAAATAATTGACCATATCAGCGGTTTTGGGAGTATCACGAACCATCAATGGAACAACCGGATGATCACCTGGAATTGTTTCATAACCAAGATCAACTAAACCTTTTTCAAATTTCTTTGTCATTTTAAGCAAATGTTGAATTCTTTTTTGACCAAATGGTGTGTCTAAAATTTCAAGAACTTTGATAGTAGCAGCAGCTTCCGAACAAGTAATCGGATTAGAATAAATATACATTGGAGCTGTTTCTCTAAGATAATCAGTAACTGTTTTTGAAGCTACAACATAACCACCATTAACCCCAAATGCTTTACCGAGTGTTCCGATAATAATATCAACTTTTGTGCCTGTAAATTCTTCTGTACCACGTCCGGTTTTACCAAAAGCTCCCACACCGTGAGAATCATCAGCTATTGTGATCACACCTTCTTCAAATTTATCTTCAAATTTTTTGCAGATAGGAACCAGTTCTTCAAATGGACAATGATCTCCTCTCATACTGAAAATACCATCTGTGATAACCAAACATCTTTTGCCTTTTCCAACAGCATCATTAAGTTTTGCTTCCAGATCTGCCATATCATTGTGTTTGTAGATCATTTTAGCAGCTGGGCGAGATAATCTCATTGCTTGAATAATACAATTATGATTCAATTCATCACTTACTACAACCGTTTCTTTGTTTGTTAAGGGAAATATCACACCGAGGCTGGTTACATAAGCTGAGCTAAAGATCATAGCAGATTCTTTTTCGTGAAATTCTGCCAATTTCTTTTCGAGATCAATATGAGGTTTATGGGTTCCACTAATGAAACGAACTGCACCTGGTCCTACTCCATATTTTTGAGCTGCTTCTTCTTCAGCTTCAATCACTTCCGGTAACATTGCCATTCCAAGATATGAATTGGCATTCATTTTGACAAATTCCTGATTTCCCTTTCCTTCGATCAAGTATCTTGGTCCTTGATCACCTTTTGGTTTGATAACTTCTGTGATAACGAGTTCTGCACCTTTATCACGACCACTTTCTCTAAGATCAGTTAAGTCATTTCCCAATCTTTCGTTTAATTTGTTCAAAGCCATTACGCTAAGTCCTCCATATATTTTATTGGTTTTTTATTTTTCTAAAACTACCATTGCACAAACTGTTTCTTTTAAATGAGTTAAAGAAACATGAAATTTCATTATTTCGGAACTGTTAACTAATTCTAAACTTTTTCCATAAAATCTTAATTCTGGTTTACCGGGTTTATTATTTGTTATTTCTATTTCATTCATAGAAAAGCCATTTCTCAAACCGGTACCGAAAGCTTTTAAAAAAGCTTCTTTAGCTGCAAATCTTGCTGCAAAATGTTCATCTTTATTTTTGAATTTTTCACAGTATTGAATCTCTTTTTCTGAGAAAATCTTTGTTAGAAATTTGTCATTTAAAATTGATCTTGATATTCTTTTTACTTCTATTTGATCAATACCAATTCCATAAATCATAATTTATTCGACAATGATATCACCATGATAATGTGAGCCGTCACTTGCATGAAAGATGACTCGATAAATATCATTTACATTAGCTGGAACTACCCAAGTTTCTGTTTTATCGCCTGAAGATAAATTAACATTATCTATCAAAACTTCAATAATATCATGATTGGTATTCAAAACAATCATAGAAACTTTTGGCAAGCCTTCTGTAATTGTATAATTAATTGTAACAGCTTCTGAACAAGGATTTGGAAAAGCTGTTCCAAAGGTGATTTCTCCTAAATATTGTTCTCCAAAATGCCAATCATCTGAATCAATGTTTCCATCAACTATTAGGTCGTTTTCTGCGTCAGTTTCAGTAATGCCAGAGATTTCAGTTACATCTGATTCATAAATCGGACAAGGAGAATAATTTACGCTAATTGTTGCCACAGTATTTGAGCCATCACTATAAACAGCTTTTGCTTTGATCTCATGAATTGCATAGTCCCAATTTCGGATATCATAATCATCAACGAAATATGGTTCTAATGCATCTTCTATCAAAAGGTCATTATCAATATAAATAACAACCTTATCAACTTTATCAGCGGATTCCGGTGCTACTGTTATATCAATATAATCTCCCCAAACATATCCGATTACGTAAGGATCAATCGTTATCGTTACATCTCCTGCTTCTTTGTCTTCATTTACATCACAAGATACTAAGATTAATAGTATTGCGAACAAAAATAATAATTTTTTCATTTTTCCCTCCAAGGAATTTAAATAATTTATTGAATTAAAATATCACCATACCAATGATTTTCCTGAGAAACGTGAAAAATACAGCGATATAAACCTTGAGCACTACTTGGAACACTCCAAATAGCTTCATAATTTCCAATGTTTTTTTCTGAATTTACAAGAGTATCAATTAATTTCCCATCGGTATTAATAATGGTGATCGTTACTTTTTTATTCACTTCCACTGAATATGGAATTTTGATTTCCAGATTACTCGGATTTGGATAAGCCGGACCAAATGAATAGATGGTTTCCTCTGGAATGTAAATTGAAACTGGACCCCAAAGCTCTGATAAATCACTATATTCGAACATTTGTAGCCAATAGTAATATGTTGTACCATTTACAAATCCAATTTCATCAACCAAATAATAATCAACATGCTCGGAAGTATTATGACCTTCAATTGTTTCAAAATTAACTGTTAATGGATCAACCAATTCATTTGTTTCGGTACGCAGAACATTCCAATGAGAAATTTCTGACTCAGATTCTGTATCCCAATGAATAACAACTTGTTCGTCTTCAAAATATACTTCGAATACATCTAATTCCGCAGATATCATGCTCGATGAACTTTTTTGATTTTGAAAATACCAGTCGTTTATATCAATATTCCCATTTAACTGTCCAGAATTATCAGTCTCTGTTATACCTACAATAGTTTCTAAGTCTTCACTGTAAACCGGACAAGGATAATCTTCTTCATTATTGGTAGATTTACAAGAGAAAATTAGGATTGCTAATACAATAAGTAACAAAATATTTTTCATAAACAGGCTCCTTAAAAATCATCTAATTCATAACTAAATTCATTACCATCCATCTGCTCAAATAATTCAAGAATAGATTCAAGATGTCCTTGTTCCCACTTTTTCATTATATCAAAAAATTCAATTAATTCTGGATTATTTTCAAGACTTGAACAATTAGAGTAATAATCAATTGCTTTTTTTTCTTGCTCTGTAGCTTTTTGAATAGCAATTAGCATATCTTTAGTTTTCGTTAGATTTTTTACGAATGATCTATCAAAAAGTTCCTTGCTTGCAAAATAATTTTTTTTCAAATCAAACATCAAATCAAAGATATCAGTATCTTTATCAACATATTTCAGATACTTGGAAAGGTATTTAACGTGACTTTCTTCATCTTGAGCCAAAGAAGAAAAAAAATCCGACACTTCTTGATTATTAATTTTATTCGATGCGTCATTGTACAATTTTTTAGAAACTTCTTCATTTTTTAATGCTTTTTTAATCTCTTTGATAAGTTCTTCATTCTTTTCCATAGTATTTACACGTTTATTTTTTTCTCTAAAACAGAAAGCATATCTTTTGTCATTGCTTCCAGATCATATTCAGGATTCCATCCCCATTCTTCTTTGGCAGTTGAATCATCTAAACTATTAGGCCAGCTATCTGCTATACCTTGTTTTACTTCATCTACATTATAATCCATAGTAAATTCAGGAATAACTTTTTTTATTGAAGCAGCAATAATCTCTGGATCAAAACTCATCGCTGTCACATTAAATGCATTTCTATGAATCAATTTATCAGAATCTGCTTCCATAAGCTGAATAGCTGCATTTATTGCATCAGGCATATACATCATATCCATAAATGTACCAGCTTTTAGGTTGCAAGTAAATTTTTTATTTCTAATAGCTTCATAATAAATCTCTACAGCATAATCTGTAGTTCCACCACCTGGTAAAGTATCATTAGAGATGATTCCCGGATAACGAACTCCACGTGTATCAACCCCAAATCTTTTATAATAATAATCACAAATAAGTTCTCCACTTACTTTTGTTACTCCATACATTGTGGTAGGTCTTTGAATCGTATCTTGAGGAGTTTTATCTGGTGGTGTACTTGGTCCAAACGCACCGATTGAACTTGGTATGAAGACTTTGCAATTAAATTCTCTAGCGATTTCAAGTACATTGTATAATCCATTAATATTCACATTCCAAGCAAGATCAGGTTTTGCTTCTGCAACTCCTGATAAAATTGCTGCGAGATGATAAATTGTATCAATTTCATACTTTTTTACAACACTTTTTAGTTGTTCAAAATCAGTGCAATTTGCTAATTCCCATGGACCTGAATCTTTCAGTAAACCAGTTGGTTGTGTACGATTTACACCAGCAACTACGTTGTCATTTCCATATCTTTTTCTTAATTCTAAAGTAAGCTCAGAACCTATTTGTCCTACAGAACCTGTTACTAAAATCCTTTTCATTAAATAACTCCTAATTTTTTTGGAAGAAAAGATTTAGAACATTCTTTTTGTCAATAATAAATATTATCTAAAAATGTTTACAGAAAACAGCGAATATTTTTTTTGGATTCTACTTAATTGGAGACGTGTCCGAGCTGGCTTAAGGAGCACGATTGGAAATCGTGTATACGCAAAAACGTATCTAGGGTTCGAATCCCTACGTCTCCGCCATTTAATCTTTGTAACCTATTTGTACCATAACAAGTTAAGTCCTTCTGATAAGTAGGATATTATTTTAAGTGGTGTGAAAAGTGGTGTGAAATTTTGAAGATAAGAGAGGTTTTTTAATAGCCGATTGTCATTTGAATAACATTAATGCTTAGATAATTTTTCTTTTGCATTTGGTCAAGTTTTTCATTTTCTGTTAAAAAGTAAGTTTACTATCCAATCAATATTAAAATCAACCTTTATTATTTCCGAAGCGTGAATGCACAATGTAATTTATGAGTCCGCTTTCTAAAACCAACATTCGTAATTTGATCGTATTTATTTAAACTAACTCTATTATGAATCAATAAAAAAATATCTATTTCCAGAATGAAAATTTTTCAAAAAATAAATGAAATATCTATCGTTTCTATTAAATTACATTTAGCGATTATTTGATTAGTTTAATTTATTTCTTATTTGCTTCTTTAATAATTATTGATTATTTTATTTTAGACTGAATAATGCAGTATTTACAAAAAATGAAAACTAAAATTTAAAATCAAATGTCATTTTTTAGGGAGATTAAAGCAATGTTGCATAAAAGAGAAAAAAGAAATCCCGTAAAAGATAAATTAAAAATTTCAGAAATGCTATTACCTTGTAAATTGATTATAATCCGAAAATCAGATTTAGAAAATTATCACAAGGATGATTTTACTAAAAGAAAATATGAACTGATGGGATATTTAAAAGCAAAATTAGATGATGTTTCTAATCAAGATAAAATAGACGGTAAGGAAGCAAAAAATAATAATTTATCAGTGATTATTGGAAATAATGATTGGTTTTATGTTCATAATTTCATGGGTTTTATTGAAAAATATTATAACATACTACCCTATTTTATTCACAATGATAACTTTATTGGAAAATATCCATTATGGGATAAAACAGAAATTAATCTTTTTGACCTGTACTGGTATCAATATAATGATCTTGGTTTTATTGATTTTTTAAATTTGAGATCAGTTTCTATTTTAAATATATTGATTGAGAATTTTGAAACCCAATTACTAGTGATTCCAAAATTAGTATGTGAGAAAGAATGGATAAAGAATAAATATGAAACAGAAACAGGAATTACACTTGGATATTCAGCTAAAAAAGAGACACAAATAATGACATATGAATATGTTAAAGGACTCCTTGAGTACAGAGATGAAAATATTAAATACAAATCACCAACTGAACTGATGTTTCAATATCCGATTAAGGTTGGTAAAGATACATATGGAAAAGATTGTGAAGAAAAAATTGGAAGTAAAGCAACAATTCATAGATGGTTTGAATTCAATCGACATCAAATTACAGAACTTTATAAAAAAGGAAAAAAACTAACAACCACTCAAGCATTCAAAGAATTGAAATTAAAAGACTTAGGAACACTATTTAAACTAATACCGGATACTATAACAAAAGTTAAGCGCATCATTTGAAATGAACTGATACTAACTTTTTATATCTCATAGTATTTTGTTTTTATGTAACTTGATTTTAAGTTGCAAATTAAACATATTAAGAGGTATAAAATGGAAAAGAAATTTTTAACATTAACCGAAACAACTAAGTATCTGGGTCTATCCTGTGCTACGATTTATTCTTACACTCACAACAAAATTATCCCATTCTACAAACTTAGAGGAAGGAAACTTTATTTTTTAAAAGAGGAGCTGGACAATTTTATAATTAATGAAGATAATCATGTAAAAAGCAAAACTCAATTAGAAAACGAGGTACTTAACAATATTGTATTGGGTGGTGAATAATGCAAGATTTAGCATACTTACCTCAAAATCTAAATGGAGAACCTTTTACAGATAGTTTAATTATTTCAGAAAATTTAAACAGACCTCATCATTCAATAACGAGATTAATAAGAACACACCTGACAGACCTTAAAGATTTTGGAAAGGTTGGATTTGAAATCCACTCTTTCGGAAAAAGAAATCAAAATCGAAAATTATATTTATTAAACGAAGACCAGACAATGTTACTATTTACATTTATGAATAACACTCCAAAAATTAGGAAATTCAAAAAAAGTCTAATAAAAATCTTTAGGCTTTTAATTAATGAGCTTAATCAAAATAAACTTACAAGACAGATTGGGATTAACACACGTAAAAGCCTAAACGATACTATTAAAGAGATAATACCGGATAGTAATAATAAAAGATTTATATATTCTAACTTCACAAAATTGACATATAAAATTGCTTTAAATAAAACAATAAAAGCTATAAAACAGGAACGATCAATTCCAGAAAATGGGAATGTAAGAGACTATCTAAAGAAATTGGAAATTCAGCAAGTAAATAGAATTGAAAAAGCTATTCAATCACTTCTTGAAATTGGTAAAAGTTATCAGGATATAAAAGAAATATTGTTATGATTGATACTGTCGGAATTAGAATTCCTAACAGTACAAAAATAAATATTGATAATCTCACCTATACAGGTAATTTCAAAATTTATAGGAACAACAAAAAAAGAATTGATAAGAGTGTTGCTGATTACAATTATAAGAACTTTCATATTGAAATATCCAATAATGAGAATGATAAAAGACCAATTTTTATTTATGGATCATTACAGAAACTTGTAGATAGTCAGAACTACAATGAAAACAGTATTACAGATATAAGACAGGAAATAAAAATATTTTCTGATACATTGGGAGTAAATTTGTTTTCTCAGAAAGTTTTGAGAGTGGATGTGTGCCAAGATTTTAAAGTAAATGATGTTGATTATTTTTTAGAAAATATTTTTGCTGTTGAGAAATACTATCCAAGATATTATTCAAAGGCTGGTAATACTAGGTATTTTGAAAAATGGGATAGTAAAAAATACTTAACAGTTTGCTTTTATAACAAAAGTAACGAATCAACAATCAATGATAATAATATTTTAAGACACGAAATCAGGCTTTTCCAAAGGTTTTTGATGAAAATCAACATAAAATCACTTAAAGATATTTTTGATTGCTTAGATGTGCTTAATTGCATTAGAAAGGATAATATGAAAGAATTTAAAGTTACTGAAAGAAAGAAATTTAAATTAACCGGAACAAAGCGAGATTTAGTTTTGCTTGCCCGAGAAATTGGAACAGAAAAAATACTTAAACAAATTAAAGAAGAATTTAACCGGAAATTAATTTCAAGGCGAACACAATTTAATCGAAAAAAAGTTATTCGAGATAACCAAGATTTAATAGAAAATCAAGAGTATGAGAGTTTAAAAATAATTAACAAATCGTAGAGCAAATATTTGCACTTTAGAAGACCTTAAAAAGTTCAGTTAATTTCTTTAATAAATGTAGTTTAACTTATGTATAATAAAAAAGTCCAGTCTACTAATAATAAATAGTACACCACAACTCTAAAATGAGAGGAAAATTGAACATACTAAATATTAACCTAAATTGTAAAAAACTTTTATAAAGGGAGATTGGAAAAATATCAATGGAATACACTGTGAAAAGCTTGAGAAACTGTATAGATAACAAGTTTATTGACTCGTAAAAAGGAGATTTTAATGAATAAGAAATTTGAGTTAAGTATTGGGAGACCTTTAAAGTACAAAACACTAAATGAATTAGAAATAGTTTGCCAAAAATATTTTGACGAAACTCCTTTTGAAGAATTGACAGTAACAGGCTTGGCTCTATGGGTAGGTAGTAAACAGACAATCCAAGATTATGAGAAGCGGGAAGGATATAAAGATATTGTATTCAGAGCAAAATTAGTTATTGAAAACAGCTATGAAGTATCTTTACGAAAATATGGAAGATCAGGGGATATTTTTGCACTAAAAAACTTTGGGTGGAAAGATAAAATAGAAACGGAACATTCTGGATCAATAGGAAACGAAACAAGAGCAGAGCAAAGAGCACAAGAATTAATAGATGAAGCAAATAGAAGTGACCGAATTATTGGAAATACTTAGTATATTTTGTATGATTACTCAATGTTCAATAGACTTTTCAGTTTTAAATATATCTCATAACTGATTGAACCACCTGAAAAAGGTCTACCAGAAGCTGAAATTAGAATTTCTCCACTTTCTACGCTAACTAACCTCAGAGTTTCTTGAGTCAGAATATGATATGCTCCTGTGCTTGATCCTTCATAAGTTCCAATAGGGGTTTCTGACAAGATTTTACCAGTAAAACCTGATGCTTGTGAACTGCCAGGTTGATAGGAATATGACATTGTTCCCATTAATAGGGCATCAATGCTTAGTTTATTTCCAACTTCCTTTAATTGTTTTTGAGTAAGTGGTTGATCCATCTTTAGATCCATTTCAATTAATATCGATTCTATCTGACTTCGCTCAATTATGGTAAAACCAAGTCTCATAAAATAGATTGTAAATTGATCACTAATTGTTTGGTCTATACCTGATTTTCCTACATTTTGGAAAGGCATAATTGCTATTCTTTTATATTTGTTTTGGGAAAAGTTTTTACTCAATATGGCTTGAGCATATTTGCCTGTTTGAACATTAGCACATCCAGAAAACAAAATAACAAACAGAATTAATATTGAAAAATTTCTTAACTTTATCATAATTAGTCTCCTCAATGAGTTAAAAACTATCCTTAAATTACTTATCTTATTTTCGATTTAACTCAAAGCAAAAGTAATTTGTTGGATTAATAGAAAACCGTCAAGAGAATACCAAGTGTTATGTGAAATTATAAACAGATTAATAACTGCTAATCAATCTATATTTGTTTGTGTCGGAAAATAACATAATTAAGTTGACTCTCAAAATCTTAATAGATATTTTATCATTTAATATTTATTGCTATCAAATTGGAGGAAGTTATGAAAAATTTATTGCTATCAATCTCATTTTTTTTTCTTTGTTGGATATTCTTAATTGCTGATACACACATTTCTCAAAGCGATGTTAGTGGTGTTTGGAATTCATCAAATAGTCCATATATAATTGACGGAGAAATAAATATACCTTTAAATCATACTTTAACAATTCAAGCGGGGGTTGAAGTTATCTTTTCAGGACACTATAAATTCCTTATATATGGTAGATTATTAGCTTATGGAACTGAAAATGATTCGATTTTGTTTACAGCTCAAAACCATACATCAGGTTGGCATAGTTTGAGATTTTTTTATACAGATACAAATAATCAACAGTATTCTCAGCTTAATCACTGTATATTTGAATATGGGAGAGCATATTCACCTAATAATGACTCAGGTGGTGGGATAAGGTCTTACTTTTCAAGTATCAATATAAATGATTCAATTTTTAGAAATAATTCTGCTACTGGAAATGGAGGTGGTTTATGCAGTTATTATTCAAATATTAATTTGAATAGAGTTCTATTTTGGGGTAATAGTGCTGAATTTGGTGGAGCAATATACTCATTTAGCGATGAATTAACAATGAACAATGTCTCAATTGTAAATAATATTGCCAATACCTATAGCGGCGGATTATATACATCAATGGGAAATGTAACTTTGCTTAATTCAATTTTTTGGGATAATGAACCAAGAGATATTGATAATGGTGGTAACTTGATTATTTCACATACTATTATTGAAGGAGGAACATTAAGCATTATAGGCGATGGTTATGTTAATTGGATTGGTGGCAATATTGATGAAGACCCACTATTTGTAAATTCAAGCAACAATGATTATCATCTTTTACCAGATTCACCTTGTGTTGATTCAGGAGATGTTAATTCTCCACTTGATCCCGATGGCACAAGAACAGATATGGGAGCTTATTATTACAATCAATTTATTGCTGATTTTAGTGCTGCTCCTACTATTGGTTATTTAAATTTAGAGGTTGATTTTACTGATGAAACAGAATGTAATCCTACTTCTTGGTATTGGGATTTCGATAATGACGGAATGTTTGATTCTTTTGAACAAAATCCAACTTTTTATTATAATCAATCTGGTATTTATAGTGTTTTACTTTCAGTTAGTAATGGAATAATATCCAACACCATAACAAAACAAGATTTCATAACAATTTATGCTGAACAACCACCTGAAGAACCAGATAATATGCAGATTAGTGTTGAGGGTGATAATGTAGTACTGTCTTGGGAAGAGGTTGATACTTCAATTTATGGAATTCCCTTAGTTGTTGATTATTATTTAATCTACCAGAGCAATAACTCAAATGATCATTGGACATTTACAGGGGCAACCCCTGATACTACTTTTACACATTACACGGTTGCTGGATTTATTGATAAAATGTTCTATCGGGTTCATTCATTTATTGGAACAAGACAAGAACTGGATCAGTACGTTGAAAGATATTTTAAGAAATCTGATAATGTCATTTTGAGTAATGAATAAAAAACATTTTGACATCAAAGCAATACCAATTATATTTGGTAAAGGATAGTTAAATGCCAATAAGTGGTAAAGAGATGCTGAAAAGATTTAAAAAAGCCGGTTGGAAGGTTCTTAATAAAAAAGGTAGTCACATTAAAATCGGTAAAGATTCTTTCAGAGAAACAATACCAATGCACAAAGAATTGAAGAAGGGATTGGAAAGCAAATTATTAAAAAGA
Organism: Candidatus Cloacimonadota bacterium; assembly: GCA_021108315.1. Taxonomy (GTDB): domain Bacteria; phylum Cloacimonadota; class Cloacimonadia; order Cloacimonadales; family TCS61; genus JAIORE01. The sequence goes on along the minus strand of JAIORE010000277.1, from coordinate 8,468 downwards.
TTAGAGGAGATCGGATAAAATGAACTATCATTTTAAAGTCTATAAAGAAGATGATGGATTTTGGTCTGAATGTTTGGAATTAGAGGGGTGTAATACTCAGGCTGATACATTGGAAGAATTAAAGAACAATATGACGGAAGTTCTTAATCTTTATCTTTCCGAACCTCAAAAATCAAATATTTTGTTTCCTCTACCGGATGAAAGTATAAACGATTTAGATATTTATAAGGTCAGTGTTGAGCCAAAAGTCGCCTTTGCTTATCTATTGCGAAGAGAGAGAATCAATAATAATTTAACTCAAAAAGAAGTAGCTGCGAAATTGGGATTAAAAAGAATCTGGAGTTATCAAAGATTGGAAAATCCGATTACTAATCCGTCACTTGATACAATTTATAAAATAAAAAGTATTTTTCCTGATTTTCATTTTGAATTTGTGTTTTAGAATTGCTGTTGACATTTATTGACGTTTTTTCTTGTTTCCTTTGAGTTTAAGCTTGCTCTATTGCCTTAAAACTGTAGAGTAATATAAAACCACATCTAAGCATAATTAATGCTTAAATTGTTGATAAAACTTCCGTAGCTTTAGTTTTATGCTCTTTTAGCATATGTAAATATTTGGTCGTGTGTTTAATATCTGTATGACCCAAAAGTCTGCTGATATGATACAGATCAACCTTTTTTAGTATAAGTAAGCAAGCAAATGTATGTCGGGCAATATGCCAAGTAATATTCTTAGCAATCTTTGCTTTTTCAACCCAAATTTTTATTTTTTTATTTCCTCTATAATCAGATCCAATTCCTTGAAATATTTTATCATTTTGAAATTGCTTCATTTCATTTACTATTTTTTTCGCTCTTTCCGGCAGTTCAAATTCTACAAATTCGTTAGTCTTGCCTTGCTTTATTTTCAATATTCCGGCTCTTATATCAGAGAACTTCAATTCAAAAAGATCATTCCAGCGTAAACCTGTTAAACAAGAAAAAATAAAAGCATTACACACAACAAAAGAATATTCTGGATATGGAGTTGAGATTAGTTTTTTTAGCTCTGCTTCGGTTAAATACTCTCTATCTGGTGTATTTACTTTGAATGAGTATTTTTTGGGGATTGGATTTTCCTTAATAATTTTATTTTCTAATAAAAAAGCAATCACTTCTTTGAATTTCTGGAGATATGAATTTTTTGAACTGTTCTTAAGATTGGTTTTGTCTAAATAGTTTTTGAACCTGAAACAGAAACTTTTATTTATCTGAGCAATCTTGATGTTACTTCCTGCAAAATCTCGTAAATGTTTTACAGTATTTTGAAAAGGTTTCTTGGTCGTTTTCTTAATATATTTATCTTCATAGTATTTTTTGAATAGAGTAATAAAATTCAATTTCTTAAAATTAACAGATTCATCAATTTCATTGATAAAATCAATATTCTTTCTTATCTCATATTTTTGATTATACTCAGAAATTATCAACTTTGCTCTTTGTATAATCAATTTATCAGCATCATAATCGTATGGGTTGCCTGAGATGAATAGTTTTAATGACATTTTTTTTCTTATTCCATCTTTTTGAATATCAGCGTAAAGGCAATATCGATCTTTAAACTTTCTATATCTCAATTTAAATGCATTGCTAATTGAATTACAACTATGAATTTTTTTCTCTATTCGAACATCCATTTTTAACCCTCCCAATATAAGTGGTGTGAAAAGTGGTGTGAAATTTTGAAGTTTTTAATGAAATCTGATAAAACTTAATATAAGCTAAGTCCTTATATACACCAACTTGTTACAAATAAATATAACTTAATAGAATTGTCAATATTATTTAGGGTTCGAATCCCTACGTCTCCGCCATTTATTTAACAAAAACAACATTTTTTTACCATTCTAAATTTTAGGCTTTACAAATTTCATTTAATTATTAAAGTTCGGTCAATTACTTTAAACAAAAGTCTGGAGGAATTATGAGTAATATATTTAAAATCCATTTTTTATTCAAAAAGTATAAGCTTCTTTTCATTTTACTACTTTTTAGTATTTCACTATTTTCTGAAACAACCCTCGATTTTAAAAATGCATTATATCGCCAAACCTCATTGCTTTCATATATTCAAAACAACGGATATCAGGATCGAGAAAATATTCCTTGCTTAATCAAAACAAGTTTATCTAAGGACGAATTAGAACAAAATGGAGTACATGTCGAATCAAATGTGGGAAACATATTTTCAGCTAAGATCAATCGTAATGAAATTGAGAATTTTAAAAAATTATCAGGCATTGAGCAGGTCTATTTCTTACCACAGGATGAACCTCTTTTAGATGTATCAACCTCAGATGCCATGACCGGTTCAGATTATCTGGGTTGTGATGCTGATTATCTTCAATCTATCGGATTAGACGGAAGTGGCGTTATCTTAGGGATTTTGGATTATTATCCACTCAATTGGAAACATGAAGACTTTTTTGAAACTGGCTGGAATACTGATGATCTGCGTGTTTTGTATATCTGGAATCAAAATGATGATAGTGGAACACATCCTACCGGGTATACTTACGGCAGTGAATATTCCAAGAGTGATCTTATGAGTGATAATGGACCTTTGATCAATAGTGGAAACCACGGAACTCAATGCACTGGAATTGCAGCGGGAGACGGCTCGGGAAGTGGAGTTGGTAGTCCTTACAAAGGTATGTCTCCGAGTGTAGATATCATCTATATTCACAAAAAAGGTTATTCTGAAAATACCATAGATGCTTTTAGCTATTTTTCACAAAAAGCTAATGATCTCGGAAGACCAATTATTGTGAGTTTTAGTGGTGGTTCATACAATGGCTTAACTGATGGATCCGATCCAGTAAGTGTAGCAATTGATAATTTCTGCGAAAATGGAAAAATGGCTTCTGTGGCTGTTGGAAATTATTACAGTTATGATCATGCTCAATCTAATACAACATTTGGTTCACCAACAACGGATATCACGGTTGATATTACTACATACTCAGATAACGGAACAGGTCAATTTGAAGATTATCTCGATATTAATTTTTATTATAAAGCCGGAGATAATTTTGATGTTACAGTTACTGATCCTTCCGAATTATTAAGCTATGAAACTACTATTGCTGATGATGACGAAGTTTTTGATACTGCTTTTGGGCGTTTATATATCTGGCACAATGATTATCCAAGTATCGAAGTTGCTATTACAGATGAAGTGGGGACAGTCACCGTTGGAGATACGTGGACAATTGCTTTTGCTTGTCCTGATGCTACTTATGATGACCAAGGTGGAAAATGGTCGGCTTGGATGAATGCGAGACATATTACAGGTGATTTTACAAATTACCAAACTACTGAGAATACTTTGAATGTTTATGCTTCCAGTACAGAATGTTTAGGAGTTGGAGCTTATTACAAAACAACTGGATCACTTTATGGCGGTTGTAGTGCTGGTCTTACTTTTGATGGAAGAGTAAAACCGGATATCGCTACTCCCACTAGTGCCAATACTACTACAAATACTGGACCAACCACGTATGCAGCTCTCGGTGCAACCAGTGGAGCTGCTCCACATGCTGCCGGAATGGTAGCTCTTTTGTTTCAATTATATCCTGATCTTGATTCTTCTACTATTATAACTTATTTCACAGATTCTGCATGGAATGATACTGATACTGCTGTTTATGGAGCTTTACCGAATAATCGTTTTGGATATGGAAAGATGAATTGCCCGGGTATTTATGAACAGACTGCTTCTTCTGATGTAACCCTTTCTGTTTCTACAAATGAGGTTACTTATAGTTTTGATACCGGTTCTGATACAGGAATTGATATGATATTTCACGGATTAGGTTCTACCGAAGATATTAGTGTGATAAAGTATCCGTCAACAGCACTTGATTCTGATATTTCAGATGTAAATATGAGTAATTATCGCTGGATAATAGAAGGTAGTGGGTTCACTTCAGTTGATATTTATTTTGATATTAATGAATTAGCCGGAGTTGGAGATGCTTCTACAGTAAACATTTACAAACGAAATTTGGAGGGATCAGGAACATTTGGTTCACCTCTCACCAAAACTATTTCTGGTAGTGAAATAATTGTAAATGTTACTTCATTAAGTGAATTTGTTTTAGGTAGTGATTCTGAAGACAATCCATTACCTGTTTCTTTATCACATTTTTCTGTTGCTTTAAATGACGCTAATAAACCTTTATTAAATTGGACTACTCAATCAGAAACTGAAAATAGTGGTTGGAATATTTATCGGGGCTTAAACAAATATTTCTTTGATCAAGATAATTTGATAAAACTTAATGCTGTTAGTGGATTAATTGAAGGAGCCGGAACTACAGCAGTTGAAACTTGTTATAGTTATGAAGACGGTTCGTTCTTGGAAGATGAAACAAATTACTGGTATTTTTTGCAATCTGTTTCAATAGATGGAACAACACATTTATATGATGCAGTTAATTTATTTTTTGAAAATGGGGAAGATGAACCTACATTACCGGAATTATTAGAAAATAGGTTATATCAAAATTATCCTAATCCATTTAATCCGGAAACTGTTATCTCTTTTGCAACAGAAAATGATGATCATATAGAAATTTCGATTTTTAATATTAAAGGTCAGATTATAAAAACATTAACAGATCAAGAATTTTCGAAAGGGAAACATGACTTGATATGGAACGGATTGGATTATGAGAATAAACCAGTTACTTCTGGATTATATCTCTATAAATTAAAATCAAGAAAATTTACGACCATAAAAAAAATGTTGCTTCTGAAATAATCGTTCTTAAAACTATAAAATATTTGCATCAAGAGCTAAGTTTTTGTTTTTATCAATATATAGGTAACTACATAGAAATATATAGTATAGGGAAATATTTTTTCCCAATTCAATTAAAACGTGACTGTTCAAATTAACTCATTGCAATTTATAGAATTAGGTTTTTATGGGAATAAAAAAGTGCACATTTTGATTTGAAAAGGTATATTCCACCAATCAATTGACTAAAAAGTTAAAACTTATTTTTTCAACAATTTAATTGAGAAACCCCCGATTTTAATCGTGGTAATATTATATGGCAATAACAATAGCCGACTTTAGTCATAAAAAAACTTCATTAGATTCATCATAATGATTCTACAATGTTTTCAGTGTTTATTTTCTTTTAACGACTAAAGTCGTGTAGGAATGATTCCTAATTGTTCCACAATTGAAATCGTGGATTTCTTTATGGAGTATTTTTCATATAGATTTTTTACTACTGAAAGAATTTCATGATAACATATAAATGTGCCATATTACCAAATACATTGCCGCTAACTTATTGAAAAAGATGATGTGAGATGTGAACAGTCTCTTTTTTTTGAAGTATGCTTACTTGATAAAAAATTTGACACAAAATTAGAATTTAAAAATTAACATTAAAAAAAAAGTTTAGGAGTATTTATGTCAGAAAGAATAGTTTATGGAAGAATTGGTAGTCAGGAAGCAATGAATTTAGAAGGAACTTGGGGAGCTCATAATTATCACCCACTTCCAGTGGTAATTGCAGAAGGAGAAGGTGCTTATGTATGGGATCCCGAAGGAAATAAATATTTTGATTTTCTCTCTGCTTATTCTGCTGTGAATCAAGGGCATTGTCACCATCGCATTGTGAATGCTTTGATAGACCAAGCAAGAAAACTAACTCTTACCTCAAGAGCATTTTATAACAATAAATTAGGTGAATATGAGAAATTTATTTGCGAATATTTTGATTATGAGATGGTATTGCCGATGAATACAGGTGCAGAAGCTGTAGAAACTGCAATGAAATTATCTCGAAAATGGGGTTATGAAAAAAAAGGTATAGAAAAGAACAAAGCAAAGATCATATTTGCCGAAGGTAATTTTCACGGAAGAACCATTTCCATTGTTTCCGCTTCTACAGATCCAACTTGTAGAGAAGGTTTTGGACCTTTTACACCGGGAATCACTAAAGTTGCATATAATAATATTGTAGCTTTAGAAAAAGAATTTGAGAAAAATGGTGAAAGAATCTGTTCTTTTATTGTGGAACCTATTCAAGGTGAAGCCGGAGTATTTGTGCCAGATGAAGATTATATAAAAAAGGCTTTTGACCTTTGTAAAAAACATAACATTCTATTTGTTGCTGATGAAATCCAAACTGGCATCGCTCGTACCGGTAAGTTGTTATGTTCGAATTACGCAGAGATTAAACCAGATGTAATAATTTTAGGAAAAGCTCTATCCGGTGGTGTATTACCTGTATCTGCTGTTCTCTCTAGCAAAGAAATTATGATGTGTATAAAACCTGGTGAACATGGTTCTACTTTTGGAGGATTCCCTTTAGCTTGTGCTGTTGCCAAAACTGCTTTGGAAGTTGTACAAGAAGAAAACCTTGCAGAAAAAGCATTTGAATTAGGTGAATTGTTTCGTGCTGAAATGAATAAAATTGATTCACCATTGATTGATACTATACGCGGTAAAGGTCTTTTGAATGCTGTAGTAATCAAACCCACAGAAAATATTGAAGCTATGGATGTTTGTCTTAAACTTAAAGAAAATGGGCTTTTAGCAAAACCAACTCATGGTGATATAATCAGATTTGCTCCACCTTTGGTTATCTCTCGAGGTCAACTTCTGGATGCCTGCCGAATTATAAAGGAAACTATTTTAGAATTATCACCTAAAGAAACTATTTTGGTTGAACCTGTAATTGAAGAAGAAATTATAGAAAATCTTTCTATAGAAAATGTTATATTAGAAGAAAATAATGTGGAAAATGTCGTTTCAGAAGAAATAGAAGAAACGATAAGCAAAGTTTAAGTAAAGTGTATGTCAGACAATCCTGTTTGTACATTTTTTCCTACAAACAGGATTGTCTATGCTTATATTCATTTTATTTTGCGACAGCCACTTAGTATCATATTTCTAATATTATTGTATTTTTTGGCCAAATATTTTTTTAATACTTTGTAACTTGTCTAAAATAAATAAACTACAACAGTAATTTATTTATTTATTTTTTCGTGTTAATTTGTATTAATTCGTGTAATTTGTGGTTCCATCTTTTCCAGTTTATCTGGGTTAGGCTACTGTTGATACTCTTATCTTGACACAAGTATGAATACACTTAGAAATTGTTATTAAGTGAGTTTGGAAATATATTTTAATTATTTTATCAAGGAGCTTATTATGTCAGAAGAAATTGTTTTCGAAAATGGTGAACAGATCAAAAAACGTTTTCAGTTTTACGAAAGATTGAGAAAAAAGTTTAGTAAATATTCTCATGCAAAACTTGGAGAAGATAAAGGTAAAATAACTGAGTATCTTTTTGCGATTCCAGATTTTTTTATGCTACTTCTCAGGTTGTCTATGGAAAAAAGAGTAGCTACCAAACAGAAGCTAATGATCGGAGGAATTATCGCTTATGTGATCTCTCCAATTGATCTTATTCCTGATTTTATTCCACTTTTTGGATATGTAGACGATCTTGTCCTGATTGTTTATGGATTGAATATTGTTCTAAACGAAATTGATCATAACATAGTTTTAGACAATTGGAGTGGTGAAGAAGATGTTTTGGAATTGATCAGTAGAATAACTGCTGTGTCCGAAGAATTTCTTGATAAAAATCTTTTGAAAAAGATAAGAAATATTATCAATAAGATGAAGAGATAACGGAGAATATTTGAAACTTTTTTTAGCAACGCAAAATAAAGATAAAATTAAGGAAATTAGACAATTATTAGATAATTTACCCATTGAATTAATATCTATTCAAAATTTCTCTAATTTGCCGGATATAGTTGAAGATAAAGATACACTAGAAGGAAATGCCTGCAAAAAAGCATTAGAGATTGCAAAAATCGTGAAAATGAATACGATTGCTGACGATACCGGTTTTTTCATTGATGCTCTTGATGGTAAACCCGGAGTTTATGCTGCCAGATTTGCCAGAGAAAACTGTACTTATGCAGATAATCGCAATAAAGCTCTCAAACTTCTCAAAGATGAAACAAACAGAAAAGCATACTTCAAAACCGTAGTAGCCTTTGCAAGTCCCGAAGGGATCATAAAAACATTTGACGGTATCGCTTATGGTTCAATTACCAATGAAGAAATTGGAAGTAATAATTTTGGTTACGATCCTATTTTCAGATCAGACGAAAGTGGAAAAACTTTTGGCGAAATGAAAGATGTTGATAAAAATAAGATCAGCCATCGGGGAAGAGCTTTTGCAAAATTTATTGAATATATAAAACAACAAGCCACGCACTAGCACAGACTAAAAAATAAATTTACCACAGAGAACACTGAGAGCACAGAGAAAAATGAATAAATGAAGAGAAAAATATCAGAATTTGGATTTAAGGGATTAAAATATTGATGGCGTATAAAACAGGTGACCATTAACAAATTTCTAAAAAATATGTTGCCT